>VBHV01000126.1 GCA_005881995.1 Chloroflexota bacterium
CGCTGCCGACAACTCGCTGCACCGTGAATGGGGCGTTGTTGCTTCCTCCACGGGCGATGTAGATACCCCTGCAGACATTCGACTGTGGGAGCGGCAGCAGGCTGATCTCGCGCACTTCGCCCAATTCGCTGATAGTCAGTGTCTCACGCCGCTCCTGCTCTGAGCCTTTTAAGGCTATGCTCGCGGTGCGATCTCCGGCGAAGATGTTCAGTGTGTAAGGCCCTGCTCCGGTGAGTTTAGCGATACCCCTGCATTTACCCTCGCGGTCACAGTGTAGCTCCTCACGTCCACCGGTACGTTGTCCTCGCTCCTGCAACTCCGCCTCAATCGAACCGGTATACGGTTGTCCAAATGCGCTAATGGCCAGCGTATAGCGCAGCGTTTCCCCGCTCAATTGCTGTTGGACCAGTTCCGCGTGGAGGGGAGCCAGGCGGTACTCCGCGATTTCAAAGGAGACTGCCGCTTCAAATCCGTCCAATGTTGCCTCGTACACGCCCTCCGGCAAGCCCGTCAGAGACCAGAGGCACATGCCATATTCATCCAATGTCAGTGGATAATCCGCGTAGGCATTACCGCTCAAACTGAGGTGCAGCGTCAATTTTGCGCCTGCTGGCTGCCGGTGCTGTGGAGCAGCAATCAGTAGGCGTACCGTATCATGATGGGCCCGGTACAAAGTCTTGTCGCTGGTGAGCGAAACCAGTTCAGATCGCGGCAGCGCGATAGGTGAGATAGTCACACCGGGCAGCGAGAGTTCTTCCCTGCCTCGAAAGAGTATCGCTGGCTTTGCGGCGCCAGACAATCCGGAGACTGCCAGCAATCGTTCCATGCCTGAACGCTGGGGCCAGTCAGCTTTGAGGAAGACAAACCATTTGCCCAGGAGCGCGCTATCTCCCAGCTTCTCGATCAGTGAAAAATCAGAAATATGTACAGAGGAGTCATAACTTGCTGTCAGATTTTGTTGTATCATATGGCAACCTCCCATTAAAATACATAGAGTATCAAGTAAAAAAACAATCACATTGCTATGATTGTCTGACCTACCTTACATCATCTGCATGAAAAGCACAAGAGGTGACTATGCTAACCGCAAAACGTTCGATACCTGTTCTACTACTACTCTGCGCGCTGCTAACCGCCTGCACCCCTTTGTGGTCCAGTGGCTCTGCTGACACATCTACGCAAGCTGCCGATTCCTCACCATTAACCTGCCCGCCTGATATTACGCGCAATGCGAACTGCCAGACGCCTCACTCTTTGCGTGTAGCCTACGGGGTCGAATCGCTGGTGCAGCATGGCTACACCGGCAAGGGACAGACGGTCGTCGATATTGTCTCATTTGGTAGTCCCACTTTGCAGCACGATATGGACATATTTGATCAAGAGTTTGGTTTGCCGCCGATTACGGTCAAAGTACTTGCCCCGCTTGGCGCAAAACCTTTTAATTTTGCCGATAAAAATATGACTGGCTGGGCGGGCGAGACAGAACTGGATGTGCAGATCATACACGCCATTGCTCCCGGCGCGAACATCGTCGTCTTGACCAGCCCCGTCTCAGAGACCGAGGGCACGATTGGCCTACCCCAATTCCTCAAATTGGAGCAGTATGCCGTCAACAACCATCTTGGCAGCATCATCTCGCAAAGCTGGGGTGCGTCCGAAGTTACCTTAAATGGCAGCGCGGGACAACAGCAAGTGCATGCGTGGGATTCATTCTTCGAGCAGGCGACAACCAAACAAGGTATTACCTTCCTCGCTTCGTCGGGCGATAATGGCGCCACTGATTACACCGATTTGAATGCTACTACCCTCTCGACCACACCGACAACCAGCTTTCCTACCGATGATCCCTGGGTGACGAGTGTTGGTGGCACCAGTCTGAAACGTGCCGGGGGCGCCAACTCGTTTGTCGAAACTGGATGGAGCATGAGCGGCGGCGGCTTTAGCACATTCTTTCCAACGCCCTCCTATCAACAGGTATTGCCCTCTAACGTGCTGAAAGAGCTCAACCACCGGCGTGGTGTGCCTGACGTCGCGGCTGATGCCGATCCTCATACCGGTTTAGCCATCTATGTGGGTGGCTGGGAGCTTGGAGGTGGCACCAGCGCCAGCGCCCCGCTCTGGGCTGCAATTATGGCCATAGCCAATCAGATGGCGGGTCATTCGCTCGGCTTTATCAATGCAGCCCTCTACAAGCTGGCCGCTTCCCGCACATATACGCAAGATTTTCACGATATCACCATGGGCAATAACACCACCGTTGTGGATGGTAAGTTCGTGCCGGGCTATTCCGCTTCGCAAGGTTGGGACCCCATCACAGGCCTGGGTTCACCCAATGTAGAGAAGTTATTACCTGATCTGATTGTGGCAATACGGGTGTAACGATACTGCTTTCAAGAGGAAAAGCCTATCATGCAGACGTTTCTGCCTTATGCCACATTTGAGGATGCAGCAACTGTGCTTGACTTTAGACGGCTTGGAAAACAGAGAGTAGAGGGAGTACAAATTCTCAGGATACTCTCCACGCCGGATTACGTTGGGGCCTGGGCGAATCATCCCGCGGTAAAGATGTGGAGAGGCTACGAAAATGCCTTAAAGTTATACGTCAACATCATGATTAAAACGTGGCAGGAGCGAGGCTACCGCAATAACCTGCCTTCCTATGAAATCAACCCGTACGAAATATGCTTTCCCTGGTGGTTGGGAGATGAGCGCCTGCATGCTTCACACAAATCTAATCTGCTGCGCAAGGACCCTGCCTACTATCGCCAGTTTAATTGGAATGTACCTGATAACCTTCCATATTTTTGGCCTGTGAAGTAAAGACCCAACCGTTCGCCAGGTTGTACCCCAGTGAACGGTTGGGTCTTTACTTCACAGAACGTGTCTTTTACCACCTCTGCTGAGGCTGACGCTCGTACTGGTAATATCCGTAATTGGGCTGACCGAACATCACACGACGGCGACGCTGACCAAACAGCAGGTATAGCAGCGTACCCAGGAACGGTACTAGCCAGATCAAAGCCAGCCAGAACACCGTACCAGCAAACGAGTGATCGTCTTCAAACACCATGATGGTGGCAATGATGTGCCCCAGCAATGGCACAAAGACAATCACCAGGAACAGTAACGAATTGAATATACACCCTCGGTTTCCCGACATTTTTTCTGTGTCTCCTCGTTATCAAGCGTTGGCCGCACTTTATTTCATGCGCTCTGAGAGCCTCGTCGACCAACACACGCTTCATTGCTCTCTATGGATATATACGAGGAGGATAGGAATGCGTTGTAACCAGATTCAATCCTTGATGAGCCTATTTTTCATCTCTTGTCCTCCCTTGAGCACCAGCTTCACGTTGTCGGGATGCGCAATAACGCTGATATCATCCAGCACATTACCCTTAACGACGATGACATCCGCGAGTTTGCCTACCTCGAGCGTTCCCAGTTGGGAATCGAGATGCAGCAGTTGCGCGGCGCTCGATGTACTGGCTACAAGAGCCTGCATTGGAGTCATGCCGTTTTCGACCATCAACTGTAATTCGCGGCCATTTGCCCCGTGGCGGCCAACACCCGAATCGGTACCCATCGCTATTTTCACACCCGCTTCCACCGCACTCCGGAAACTCCGTTGATGTGCCTCTATGACAGAGACCGCCTTCGCCGCCATCATAGGTGGAAGGATGTCTGGATGTTCCTTGCCAAATTCAACCACCGACAACGGCGCAACCAGCGTAGGCACAAGATAAACCTGCCTGTCGATCATCATATCGAGTAGCTCATCGGTCAGATACACCCCATGTTCGATGGAAGCAATCCCGGCCAGCAGCGCGTTTTTAATGCCCTGCGAGCCTTGCGCGTGCGCCATACAGCGTTTATCCTGCGCTTCGGCTTCATAGACGGCGGCAGCAATCTCCTCAACCGTCAACTGCGATGATTTGGGCGAGTCAGAGGTTGAAAGCACACCGCCGCTTGTCGCCAGTTTGATCCAGTCCGCTCCCGCGCGCAAGATTTCACGTGTGGCCTTGCGTACCTCCTCAACGCCATCAGCCACGCCGCCCGGCACATCGTAGAAACGGATACCGAAGAGTCCAAGATCGACACAGCATGGGTAAAAACCATCGCCATGCCCACCCGTCTGAGAGATCATCGAAACTGCCACCTGCATGCGCGGCCCCATCACAATCCCGCGTTCTACTGCTATCTTCAGACCCGCGGGCGCACCCGCTGCATCGCGCACTGTCGTCACCCCTGCCTCCAACGTTACTCGCATGCGCGGAATGGCCTCAAGCAAGCGCAGTGAGGGCGTTGTTACCAGCTGGCGCAGCACATTGGGATATTCCATCGCGAAATGGACATGACAATCGATCAATCCAGGTAAGATGTGGCTGCCCTGCGCGTCGATCACGCTGGCATCGCGGGGAATCTGAACGCCGCGTCCCAGCGCGCTAATGCGCTCTCCCTCTATGAGCAGAGTCATGCCATCCTGTGGATCACCGCCGCGCCCGTCAATCATAGTTCCATTGGTTATAGCTAGCGTCATCTTGCATTTCTCCTATAGATCTATCTCCCCAGACGGAATATCTATCTCCCCAGGCGGAATATCTATCCCCCCAAACGGCTGCGTAGGGACAAGGGGCGGCGTAGGGTGGATGCGGGGGCCTTGTGCTTGTCCTCGTCCTCCCCAAACGGCTGCGTAGGGACAAGGGGCCGTGTAGGGTGGATGCGGGGGCCTTGTGCTTGTCCTCGTCCTGTTGAATACCCACCAATGCAGAACCAGTTCCCCCCAGGACAAGCACAAGGCCCCTGCATCCACTCAGCCCTGCCCCTTGTCCCTACGATGGTACGTTAAGTTTCTCCTGGAATAAGTATAGTCAGGATTGCTTGCAAACGCAATGACACCGATTTTAGTACTTTTGTACCAAATTGCCTCGAAATAAGCTTGACTTTTGTTCTAACTCAGTATACAATTCTTTTTATAGAACGAAAATTCTAAATAGGGAAAATATGCGCTTCGAGGCGAAGGAAGTTGGTGATTCCATGGATGAAATTCGCATGCAGCGTGCCAGGCGCACTTCTGCTCAGCCGGCGCCCATCACAGATGAAGATATGATCAACGAGGGAGGGTACGAAGATCCCTGGCCTGGTCGATTACCCTCCAGTTCGCGTCGCTACGTGCCACATGCTGATGTGCGAGCAGAAACGGGACGCAAGCTAGCTGATGCGCATTTCTCCGCGTCTCAAAAAAACGGCCAGGAGCGCCATAGTATCCCGCCCAGGCGTACCGCGACCCAGACCAGTATTCCGGCGGTGCAGGGAAACCGGCAGCGCGCACCCTATAGCGAGGACGAGCAGACTCCGCACCGCACCAGTGGTCTTTTAGCCCCTAGGGGGAGAGTACGCTTTCACTGGTTAGTCTTTGTGGGGCTGGCCATGTTCATCATGATAATTGGATGGCTCACCTTTAGCGCGCTGAGTAGCTGGTGGCAGGTAACGCAGGATGACTGGCATTATGGCCGTCCGCGCACCTATCAAACCGATGCTGTCGTTGGTCACAACGATTCCTCAACCTCTCCCAGTCATTTTATTGCGATGAACCTGAATCGTCATGTGGTAGTGATTGAGATACCCGGGGGTGATTCCTCCAAATCGAAGATATACAATGGGCCTATGTTGATTGGCCCCGGCCAGGACCTGACACCTGTTACCCTCACATTTAAAGATGTCAACGGAGATGGCAAATTAGATATGATCATCAATGTGCAGGATACGCACTTTGTTTTTCTCAATTCGAACGGGACGTTTGTCCCTGCACCAGGGCAAAGCGGTAGCTGAGAAATAAAAAGTATTAAAGCCTCGAAGTAGCTCCCACATCCCTGGTTGTTTCCGTGTTGGTGACTGAGGTATACGTGCTAGCCACATGCGCGCTTACTGACGCCAGATTCTGTTGAGGATGCGCCGCCTGTACAGAGATAATAGGGAATGATCCCGGTGGGGTTGGTACATCATCCGTCTCAATGTGTTCAAACGGACGCAAGCGAAATGCCATTGCTGCGAAGACTCCTAGCCAGGTGAGCAGTATGCCAAGGAGAGTCCAGGCCAGGATCATTTGTGTCGGTGTTGATAGAGCGTAAACATCCACAGGCATATCCTCTTCATTTCATTTGTTATTTGTTCTCAGGCATATTATACAAACGAAGAAAATTGGCAAAGTTAACCATATCACCCAAGTGGTTGAGTCTCATCACCCTGTTAAAACGTGTCGAAAACAGGTAATATATTCATGTACAAGCAAGTATCAGTTCTTATGGTCCGCCCGCACACAGTACGTTGGCAGACGGGATAAAGACCAGTTCGTTTGCTTGCCTGGGAGATGGGAGATATGAAAACGGTTCCTAAATATAGGACGTTGCTTCCCGAAAAAAAGTTGCGGCGCATCCGTCACTACCTGGTAGCCAGTACGTTTTCTAAGACAAGAGAACGAAGACACCTTGTTCTTTTTGCAGAAACCTGACACAATGGAAAGAACTATCTACGACTCCAGGGCGGCGGCTCTGCCCCCACCCTAACCTATACGGTTGGGCGTCCTTTCCTGCCTTTGCGGTCGCCTGGAAGCTGAACCAGGGATGCACCGTTTGAGAAGCGCGAGGCAAACTAAATGCGAAAAATAGATTGGCCGCGGATACGCGATATTCTGATTGTATGCATCTGTATTGGCATTCTGTTGTGGGCGGCCTTCTCGATTATGGGTATGTTCGTGCATGCCATCGTGCTGCTCTTACTTTCTATGGCCGTGGCGTTTCTGGTCACCCCCCTGGTAAATTTCCTGAACAGATATATCCCGCGTGTGCTGGCAGCCGTGCTGGTTTACATCGTAGTGCTGGCAGGAGTAGGCATGCTGTGCTATGCCCTGATCTTCTCGCTCATCCAGCAGATCAATTACTTTTCCAACAACCTGCCCGGCTATGTTAAGTCACTGCCAAACACCTATTCTACCCTACAAGATTGGCTACTCAAGCAGGGCGTTCCACAGGCCTCAATCAGCAAGGCGATCTCGACTATTTCAGATCAAGCTCAGTCCTTAGCTCTATCTCTTGCAAGCAACCTGGTAAGTATTGTGCTGATTGTGACGGATGTGATCGTCAATGTGCTGCTTGTAATGGTGCTGAGCTTCTACCTGACGCTGGATGGGAAGCGCGTGCGTGACAGTCTTGTGGGCCTGGCTACTGAACGAACCAAACCGCATGTACTCTTATTTGAGGATGCGCTTAATCGCGTGGTGGGCAGGTATATTCGCGGTCAGTTGTCCCTGGCTGCTATTATCGGCGTACTGGCCGGCTTCGGTTGCTTCTTCCTGGGATTGAACCAATTTGCACTCATCATAGGTGTGCTGGCTTTCCTCTTTGAAACCATTCCAATGGTAGGGCCTGCACTGGCTTCTATTCCCGCCATACTCATTTCGCTGCTCTTGCCAACCCCTTTTCCGCGCACATACGAAATTGCTATCTACTTTGTCATAGTTCAGATGATTGAAAGCAATATTCTGGGACCCCGTATCATGGGTCACGCGGTGGGACTGCATCCTGTGGCCTCGATCCTGGCGTTGATCGTGGGGGGACAACTCTTCGGCGCATTCGGGGCCTTGCTTGCTACTCCTGTCGTGGCTGCCTTCTGGGTCGTGATCGCCAGCCTCTATAATTCTCTGCGTGGAAAGCCCGCCGATACCTTGCTGATGAAAAAACGTTCTCCCTGGATTCGATCCCGTCGCCGCTCTGACCAATCAATAATTGAGGAGGATGCGCAGTCCTTACAGGCGGATTCAGCTAATAAAACGCCAACAACTGCAAAGGCACACTTCACTGCGCCCTCCTTGAATTCATCTCCATCCTCATCCAGCATTCCGATACACGCGCAAAACCTCCCGAAAAAGACTGAAGGGGCGCAATTCATTGCGCCCTCCTCGGACATCCTGCATCTCGTGCCAGACCGGGAAGCCCATAGCGATGGCGATGATACTACCACACCGTGATCGACTTCCAGGGCAAGCCTTGCCCTCGCCCTGGAAGGGTGTGGGGACTATTCAATTATGCCGAATGCCTTGTGTAGAGCCTCTTCCCCTTCGCGATTAACAAGCGCGAAGATATCATCATTGGCGTAAATCGGCGTCTCTGCTGTAGGGAAGATAGATTGCTTTTCTCTAATAATAAGGACGATGTTGCTACTGCGTGGCAAATTGGTATCGCGTAAGGGTCTGTCGACCATTGGAGAATCCGGCGGGACACGAATCTCAATAATCTCCAGGCCTGCTTTTTTCAATGTCATGAGCTGGACGAAGCGGGAACTGGGCAGTTCAGCCTCGATCAGCGACAAAATAGACCTGGTCGGGCTGACAGTGACATCAATCCCCAGTTTTTGAAATACCTCGCTATGCTTAGGGTTGTTCAAACGCGCGATTGTGCGCCCGACTTTGAAGCGTTTCTTGGCGACCTGGCATATCACCAGGTTATCTTCGTCGTCGCCGGTAACGGCAATAATCACATCCGCGCGGCTCGCTCCGACCTCTTCCATTGTCCTGGCTTCACAGGCATCTCCGCGTACCACGGCAGGTCCCAGTTCTTCACTGAGCGTCTGATAACGAGAAGCTCCCTTCTCAAGTAAAAGCACTTCATGTCCATGATTGAGCAGGTTTTTTGTGAGGTAGTAGCCAATATCGCCACCACCTCCGATGATGATATACATAGCGCTCCCTCTATTTCTGCTTCTTGTCGGTGATGGTGTCAAAGATCATTTGCGCTCCGAGGGTGGTTGGACAGAATGTCCCCAGCCCAAGTTCGCGATAGGTCTGCTCACGGATGGGGTCGTAGATTCTACAAACAACCTTTTTCACACGAAATATTTCTTTGGCAATCTGACTCGCCATGATGTTGCGGTTATCACCATTAGTCACGGCAACAAAGACATCGGCTTCTTTAATGCCAGCACGAATGAGTACGTCTTCGTCAACTCCATTACCGACAAACGTTGCGCCTCTAAAATCAGGACTCAGGCGTTGAAATGCGTCGCTGCTGAAGTCGATAACCGAGACGCTGTGTCCGGCTTTATCCAACATGCCTGCCAGCGTCGCGCCTACACGCCCGCTTCCAAGTATTACAATATTCACGGGTAGCCTCCTGTTTGTTAAGAGGATATGAAACAGGGATACGGGTACTTCCTTGGCAGGATGGCTTTCAAGGTACCCTGCACCCCAACTACTTCGTTTGATTCAGTAAGTATTGTATCACAACCCATCCCTGGGGACACTTTTTGCAGAGTTGGGGATGGGGCGAACTAAAGGCTGGCGTGGGCTGGCATCCACTGCGCCTGGCGCTCTGGGATATGGAACAACAGGAGATAGTCGCTGCGGCGCAAGTCCTGCGCCGGTCACCCGCACACATTCCTCCACGCCTGGGGCACCTGGCCTATATTCCCCGCGGGCCTGTACTGAACTGGCACGCGGGCGACCACTTCGTAGCAGGGTACGGGCGTGGGCTTGCCCCCGCCCTGGCACGTGATCTATTTCTTTCGCAACTGAACCCGCTTCTGCGCAAGCAGGGAGCCATCGCGCTTCACATTGAATTGCCGCAGGAAATTGATGGTGCAGGAAGCGACGAGGCCCGCTCGTGCCTGGCTGCTCTGGACTTTCATCCTGTGCGTCCTGTCCAGCCTATACGCACCATTTTGCTTGACCTCTCTCCCGGCGAGGATGCCCTGCTTGCTGGCATGAAGGAGAAGTGGCGATACAATATCCGCCTGGCGGGTCGCAAGGGCGTCCAGGTGCGCGCAGCCCGGACGATTGAAGATGTGCGAGCCTGGTACGCCTTACTGCAAACCACGGGTATACGTGACCACTTCGGTATTCATGCCTTTGATTATTACTGGCGCGCGTGGCAAATCTTTGTGCCGCTCAACCAGGCGCAGCTCTTCCTGGCCGAGTACGAAGGGCAATTGCTGGCCGGTATCTTCGTAGGCTGCATGGCCAGGCAGGCGATCTACCTCTATGGGGCCTCGAGTAATGAACACCGCAACCTGATGCCCAACTACCTGCTGCAATGGGAGGCCATCCGCTGGGCCAGGAGCCAGGGCGCGTCTACCTATGACTTCTGGGGCATTCCAGAGACCGACGACGAGCATGAAGCGATGGCCGGTGTCTATCGTTTCAAAAGTGGCTGGGGCGGAAGAGTGGTACGCTTTGCTGGCAACTACGAACACACCTACCATCCCCTCATAATGCGCCTCGCGCGACGCTTTGTCTAAATATACTTCCTCCTTGCATTCAGACGAGTCCGCAGCGCTACCGGCGTTTCTGAATGCTTATGAGCCCCTACGCCCCTTATCGAACTCCCACCAGCGTCCTCAAATAACATATGCCGCAAAATCCGGCGTTGACTATCTCTTGCTGGGCTTGCTTACACAACTCTTCAAAGGCTTCGGCGGTCGTCACATGTGATTCTAGCAACAGTGACGAAATCTGCTTGCCAAAGACCCACATTTGCCGCGCGAAAGCCTCATGCCCTTTTGTTCCGGCGGATACATCGATTGAGTACGCCTTATCCACTGCAATTTTGCACCCTGAGGCCCTTAGCCAGCTGCCCATCAAGACAGTAATTCCCAGGGCATGACCGGGGACAAAGGCCCGCCCAAGTGCCTTCAATCCATTCTGCACCACCGTAAATATCTGTTGACAGGCCCGGCTGTTGGTGATGGGAAACTCGATCTCCTCCCATACAAACATGCCTCCCGCGCGGCATAAGCGCACCAGGGAGGGTATAACCGCCGGGTACTCTTGCGGCAGGACCTCACTCACCAGAAAGCGCGCATGCACCACGTCGAATGAGGCGGGAGGAAGCACCTCATCCGATAAGTGATGAATATCTTGTTCTATGACCACCGCGTTGCCCAATCCAGCCACGAACGCCTGCGCCTGCTCCACAAAAAAGGAGTCACCATCGAAACCCATGACCTGCATAGATGGATAACGCCATGCCAGATCGTAGACCCATCCACCTACGCCGCAATTGGCATCCAGCACGCGCTTCACCTGCGTGAGGTCTAGTGATGCTGGCAAGATGCCTCCCATACACTCGCTCAACTGGCGATGTCGCAGCAACAAACGAGTGACTTCGTTTTCGTCATAGGGATGAAACGTATATGCATGAGGCAGAATATGATGTTGTTCCCATTGAGGTGAAGAGTATGGATTATTAGACATAAAGATGCTTCCTTTGCCCGGCATGATTCACTTTCGGTTTCGTGTAGATATGCCGATAACATAATTATAGCAGGTGTTATATGCCATTTTCAATAATGGCTAATAAAAATGTGTACTTTACATAAAATGACAAATGTTCATATACTATGCGAATACTACCTTTCCGACTGCCTGAGCGAAGCGCACTCCTTGCAGTTTGCCTGAGCGCAGCTAGCACGCAGTGCGTTGGCAAACTGCATTACGAAGAAGCACGCAGTGCGTTGGCAGTCGGAACAAGAGAAAATATGAAAGAGAACAGCGGCTCGAATAGACGGAATTTTCTCACAACCAACGAGGCGGCACAACGGCTTGGCGTCTCGTATTACACCGTCTACGAATACATTCGAGAGAAGCGCCTGGTTGCCGAAATGGTAAGCGGCGTGTACATCATACCGGAAAAAGCCGTTGAGGAATTTAAGGCAAAGCCCACGGGCCGCACTCGCGTCAACCCTCCCCCCTGGCGTGTATATCGTGCAGGCGCGAAAGTGCGCGGGCTGGACATTCATGTTCAGGCGCTCCCAGACCAGCAAGAACCCTTGATGGAGAAGTTCCACCTCATGCTAGAGCAGCAACAACACCTCTTTCATGGTACTATGCAGCGCTACATCTTTGAAGAGGAAAACGACCCCTCAAAGATCATCATTTCGCTCATCTGGAAAGACACCGAGCTGCCAGATGAACAGGTGCTGCACCGTGACCTCGATGCGTTCAAAACTGCATTCGCGGGTCTGCTTAACTGGGATACCGCACAGTATACGATGAAACGAGCAATCATTCACACGTGATATTGGTCGCCCTGGCAGTCGCCTATGCAACCCCTCAACGCATGTGCTATAGTATCCTCGCATTCATATTTGGCATTATCCTCCCTGGTCACTGTAAAAAAGGTGAAGCCATGCCGCTCGAAGGACAACAACTTGGCCGTTATCGTCTTGTGAGCCTCCTGGGTAGTGGAGGAATGGGTGAAGTATACCTGGCGGAAGATACGGGTATCGCCCGCCAGGTCGCCATCAAAGTCATACGCAGTGATGTTGCCCTGCGGGCTGGCACTGATGCCGCCAGCGATGCGGTGCGGCGCTTTCAGCGCGAGATGCAGACCATCGCCAGACTCAATCATCCATACATACTTCCCCTGTTTGACTATGGAGAAGGCACCATGAGCGGGCTGTTGTTGCCTTATATGGTTATGCCCTATGGTCGGGATGGCTCACTGGCGACGTGGTTGAAACAGCGCAGTAATGCTCCATCACTCGCGCCCTCTGATGTGGCGCACATCATACAACAGGCGGCTGACGCGCTCCAGTACGCGCATGACCAGCAGATCATTCACCGCGATGTGAAGCCCTCGAACTTTCTCATACGAGTGCAGAAAGACAACCCTAACCGTCCCGATGTACTGCTGGCGGATTTTGGCCTGGCCCGCCTGAGCGACTCGAGTTCCAGCGTCAGTCTGACAGTCGCCGGTTCGCCGCTCTATATGTCGCCAGAACAGTGGCGCGGGCACCCGGTTCCGGCCACCGATCAATACATGCTGGCAGCAATGGCGTATGAATTGCTGACTGGTCGCCCACCGTTCCGGGGGACGCTTGAGCAGTTAATGTACCAGCACCTCCAGGAGCAGCCAGAACTACCCAGCAGATTCAATCCGCAGGTTCCTGCCGCGCTCGATGCAGTTTTGCGTCGTGCGCTTGCTAAACAGCCAGAAGCGCGCTACCCGAGCATCTCCGCGTTTGCCCGCGCTTTCCAGGATGCGCTGCAACCTGCTGGATCGCAAATCAATGACTCTTACGCAACGATCGATAGCTTCGACATGCAAAGCGGAAATCGAGTAGACTTTCCAACTCTATCAGCAGATAAACAGCATCCCTCCCTCCCAGCAGTGACGAGTAC
>VBHV01000516.1 GCA_005881995.1 Chloroflexota bacterium
CATTCTACTGGGGCGTGGGTACTTATGCCAGCCGTGCCGCTACCGTCGCTGGTTCTGCCATACACCTGGCAGCGCTAAAGGTGCGCGAGAAGGCAAAACAGGTGGCTGCCGACCTGTTTGAGGCCTCACCCGATGATATCGAACTCGCAGACGGCAAAGTCTTTGTGAAGGATGCTCCTCATCGAGCGTTGACGCTGGGGCAGGTTGCCATCTCATCCAACCCGTTACGCTATGCCTATGGCGAGAATGCGCGTAAGTTGATGTCGATGAAACTGGCGGGACCGCGTCCGGGGCCAGCCTTGCCGGAAGAGCGCGGCAGCCCTGGATTGGAGGCGAGCGGCTTTTACAGTCCGCCGCATGGCAGCTTCGCGAGCGGCATTCACGGCGCAATTATCGAAGTCGATACCACTACAGGGGATGTAACATTTGTCAAATATGCGGCAGTGCACGACTGCGGACGGGTCATCAACCCCACAGTCGTTGAGGGCCAGGTGCATGGTGGGGTGGCGCAGGGCATTGGCGGCGCCTTTTTTGAGCGGCTGGTGTATGATGAAGAGGGACAGCTCATCAACGCCAGTTTCATGGACTACCTGCTCCCGACTGCAGCTGAGGTACCGCCTATAGCGGTCGATCATGTCGAGACACCTTCACCGCTGAACCCACTTGGTGTCAAGGGAGCTGGTGAGGCGGGTGTTATACCGGTGCCTGCCCTGTTCGCTTCAGCGATTGATGATGCACTTTCCCCATTTGGGGTAAGGATACGAGAAATGCCGCTGCATCCCTGCCGGTTATATGAACTACTCACGCAAGCCCGGCAGTAAGTATCACTGACGAGGTCGGGAACTGCTACCCAAATATGCTATATGGTAGACTTCCAGGCGATGTTATGCGATACTCGCTTCAGTTACGCAATGCCAGGGGGAAGGCATAAAAAATGGGACTGCTCCATACTACATCTTGCCTGTATGGATAGGCCGGTAACGTACTCTACCTCGTGTAACGTTGGTATATGACGGAGGGATATCTATGTCCTCGATGTACCCGCCATCTAGTGGGCCATTACTGCAACGCTGCATTCGCTGCGGGATACCGCTGCCGCCAAATGTGTCAATGTGTGGAAACTGCGGCACCTTTAACACCTTACAGCAACCCGGTGGGTTTATGGGGCAAGCGCCGACTTCTTCCGGGGTATATGCGCCAGTGCCAACAGCAACATCACCCGGATCAGGTCAACTCATGGGATGGGGACAACCGCAGTTTGCTGCTCCCGATGCCTTTGGACAAGCCTTTCCATCTCAACCTCTGCCGCCTGCGAACAGTAATTTTGGCATGCCGACAGGTTTCAATAATTCCACAAACATGCAAGCCAATCTGAATTATGGATCACCTTCAAGTGTATCAAATACGTTTCAACCCGGCGGCGTGAATGGCTTCATGTCTGGTGAATATTATCAACCACAACAAAAGAAACGTGGACCCAAAGTTGCTTTGATCATCCTGGTCGGATTATTGTTACTTGTAGTCATAGGCGCTGGCATTGCCGGGGTGCTCTATGCAACAAATCAGGGCCAGAGCGCCCCTACAGCAACCCCCACCAGGACCATCGTCACCCCCTCCGTCACGCCGCTGTTTCGAGATTCGTTTGCGAACAACAATACGAAGTGGTATCTCACCAGCGCTCCGGGCCAGTATTCGGCGAGTGTAGGAGGCGGCTCTATGGTGCTGGAAGATGATCATAATCGACTACTCTGGGAGATACTACCCGGTAAAAGTTTTGCTGATTTTCGCCTGGATGTGGATGCGACTCTCACCAGGGGTGATACCAGCAATGGCTATGGTGTATATATTAGAGGCGCATCGAGCCAGGATAGTGATATTGGCCTCTACTATCGCTTTGAACTGTACGGCGACAGCACCTACGCGCTCTTCAAGGGTTCGACCGATGTCAATGGGAAT
>VBHV01000517.1 GCA_005881995.1 Chloroflexota bacterium
CTCCATCTGTCTTGAACATCCATGTGACCTCATTGTGCTTTCTGCAACAGTTGTTGTGTGCAGAACTGATGTTTCTCTCGTTTGCATCAATCACTTGCCAAAGAAACGCTGGGTGAGCAAGGCAATAAAGACGCCTTCGATGACGAGCCCAGCTACGGCCTCGAAGGCCGTGACCCAGACCTGAGGGGTATCGGGTAAGAACAATTCCGAGAAGAAACGTCCGTGAAATTGCAATGATGCTCTCAAGAATTGCTTGGAGCAGTGACAGGTGAGGAGGATAGGACATACCAAGAACAAAGTACGCTACGGCACATGTGGAGACAATGAGCAAATAAGCTGCGAAAATTCGCCACATGCGATAACCTTATCCTGCTAGCAGAGCAAGCAGCAAGGAAAAGAGCCAACGCCCAACCTCTCGCTGGATCCAGAAGAATTTGTTAAAGTCGGCTCTCTCCAGATGATATCGATAGAGATTAGCCCCTTCTAAAGGAGTAAAAGTGAAACTTTTTTCAGTTGAACGCGTGTAAACTATGGGTCTGCACTACCCACCCGTATCATGTATTCAACCGTTGTGACTCTTTAGTGAAGAGAACCTGTAGATGCTCCTCGCGCCATGTTGACGCGATGGAGCTACGTGCCTACACAAAGGAGAACAATGATGAGTAGGTTTGATCGGTTCACCAAAGCGCTTGCGATGGCCAACTTCCATGAGGCCTTCAAGACCTTAGTCGGTGATGACAGTACGGTAGCGGGTAGGCATGACTGTAATTTTACACCTTGTCACGCTACAAACTGCCCAACGAGGTGTTTCTGTACCTTCTTCTTCGGCGCCTTCGTTTGTCTTTCAGGGTAGTTGACATGGAATCTCGAACAAATTTGAGCTTGAGAAAGCCCCTTGTTCGAAGATTGATGTCTGCGACCACTTTCCTAGCGGAAGGACGCGCTCATACTTGGCCAGAGGATGATAGACAAATATTGGTTGTCACAAATGACGGCAAGTGGATCGTCTAGAATGGCTCTAAGAGCCGATTCTTTGCTTTGTCCTGCACCTTTGGTGCGTCGATACCCGCCACAGTGGACAGCCAAGATCTAGTTAGGAAGTCTTGACCAAGTGCGCTGCTCTTTGGGACGCTGATAAGTCCTCTCTTGCCCTGGCGGCGTCCCAAAGAGTACTTTCTGTTTGATGCCAGCTGTGTGGTTCTACCAGAGTGTCCCTGATCTACATGGCCAAGGCGCTTGAAGGCTCAAAAAATCGTAGCTCACCTATTTTGGGAACGTGGCCAATTCGCCACTCTGGAGACCAGGGCTGATTAGTGTCCAGTTGAGGAGAAGTTCTTATGGGTCTTGCTCTTCTTATCGCACGCTTGCTACTCGCCGGAGTTTTCGTCGTGGCCGGGTTGGCCAAATTGGGTGACTTGGCCGGATCGCGGCAGGCGATGCGGGACTTCGGTGTGCCCGCTCTTCTTGCCGCTCCATTTGGTCTCCTGCTACCCTTAGCCGAGCTGGCTGTTGCCATTGCCCTGATCCCCACGGTTTCTGCCTGGTGGGGCGCACTTGGAGCACTGGTACTGCTACTCCTCTTCATCGTCGGGATCGGCTACAACCTGGCTCGTGGGCGGCAGCCGGAGTGCCACTGTTTTGGCCAGTTGCACTCAACTCCTGCTGGCTGGCCGACGCTGATGCGCAACCTGGTACTCGCCATCATCGCGAGTTTCATCGTAGGGCTTGGGCGGGTCAATGCTGGCCTCAGCATTGTGAACTGGCTCGACGTCCTGACAACGGCTCAACGCATCGAGCTGTTAGTCGGAGTGATCCTGCTCGCCCTGCTGGCGGCTCTGGTTTGGATCCTGTTTCAGGTCCTTGGTCAACAAGGACGGCTCCAGCTTCGGCTCGAGGCGGTCGAGGCACAACTGGCTGCTGGCGGGGTCGCATCGACACGCGCTCTACCTGGGCTACCCGTCGGCACCTCGGCTCCCGCCTTTCGCCTCGCTGACCTCAATGGGGAGGAGATAACGCTTGACGAACTGCGTACCGACAGTAAACCGGTCCTGCTGATCTTTGCCGACCCAGACTGTGGACCCTGCCAGGCGCTTCTACCAGATGTCGGTCGCTGGCAGCGCAAGTATGCCAGCAAGCTTACCCTGGCAGTCCTTAGCTCCGGCACGCCCGGGGTCAATCGAAAAGCGACGAAGCATGCCGTCACCCATATGCTGCTACAGCAGGACCGCGAGGTCGCCCAAGCCTACCAGACACGCGGGACGCCGAGTGCTGTCCTTGTCCTTCCTGATGGCACCATCGGTAGTCCGCTGGCTCAAGGAGCCGATGCAATCCGTGCGCTGGTCGCACGAGCGGTGGATCTCCCGGTGCTGCACTCCCAGCCGCCGATCACTCCGCTGAACGGAAATGGGGCTGCGCTGCCAGCCCCGCCTAATCAGCCGATTGACCTGAAGATCGGCGAACCTGCTCTAGAGTTCACGCTGCCTGGTCTGGATGGCCAATCCGTCTCGCCCTCAGACTTCTATGGGAGTCCGATGCTCATGCTTTTCTGGAACCCAGGCTGCAGCTTTTGCCAGCAGATGCTCGCAGATCTAAAAGTATGGGAGGCGAATCCACCCACCGGAGCGCCTAAGCTACTCGTTGTCTCGCGGGGGACAGTAGAGGAGAACAAGGCGATGGGCTTGCGCTCGCCAGTCGTGCTTGACGAAGGCTTCAACGTCGGACGTCTGTTTGGAGCAACCGGTACGCCAATGGCTCTGCTGGTTGATGCCCAGGGTAACATTGCCTCCGAGCTCGCGGTAGGGGCAAGGGCTGTGCTTGAGCTGGCCAGCTCAAGTAAGGATCCAGCCCAGCCAGCGATCAGATAGCCGAGGGAAATTGGTAGGAAACAAGAGCGGTCACAATAGCCTCTCTGGACAAGAGGGCCCGCTGTCATGACGAGCCCTCTGCTTACCTCCAACCACGACTACCCCT
>VBHV01000127.1 GCA_005881995.1 Chloroflexota bacterium
AACGCCATTATTCATCAACCACAGGCGGCTATTCTGGCTGTGGGCCGTATAGCCGAGCGGGTTGTGCCCATCAACGGCCAGCCTGCCGTTCAGCCCATGATGGTACTCACGCTCTCTTGCGACCACCGTGCAGTAGACGGCGTGCGCGGAGCGGAGGTCCTGGATACGATATCCAGCTACATAGAGGAGCCATTAGGACTTTTAGGTTAAGGCTTTGCCAGAGTGGTAAGTGCCTGGACTAATAGAACGTAATTATCAGGGGAGCAAACACTATCTTAGCATTGCTTTCGGCAATTTGTGAAATAACCAGTTTGCTCACACACCTAGTACATGGTGATAAAGAACCAGGTGTTACCATAGTGGTAACATCTTAGTGACAAAGGAGAAGTTTCATGCAAGGAAGAACTGCTTTATGGAAAAAGCCAGTTCTGAAGAGTGTTGCAGTGTTCATTGCCGCGCTTTTCGTACTCAGTGGCTGTGGTAGCAGTACCGCTGGTACACCTACTACTACTAGTGGGAGCCCCGGCACTACTCCTACGGTAAACTGTACCGGCCAGTCCCAACCACCCATCAAAATCGGTGTTTCATTATCACTTTCTGGTGACTTCTCTGCCGACGGCCTGGCTTTCCAACAAGGGTATAATCTGTGGAAGGATACAGTCAACGCCAAGGGAGGCGTACTTTGCCGCCAGGTTCAACTGGATATTGTCTCTGATGCCAGCAGTACGACACAGGTCGTTACCAACTACCAGAAATTGATCAGCGTCAACAAAGACGATGTAGTGTTTGGGCCATTCTCCTCGCTGCTAACGAAACCGGCATCAGTGGTGGCCAACCGCTTTGGTTACGCGATGATCGAGGGCGCTGGTGGTGGTCCTTCCGTATTTACCCAGGGGCTGCACAACCTCTTCGACGTTTCGGCGCCTGTCGCCAACCTGCTGGTCAGTTTTACACAGTATCTCCTATCCCTGCCGGTAGGGCAGCGGCCCACAACAGCAGCGTATGCCACACAGAATGATCCATTTACCCAGCCGCAGGTGGATACCGCGAGAGCGCTGCTGGAAAAGGGCGGCGTCAAAACTGTTTCCAACCAGGTATACCAGTCAGAAACCACCGACTATACACCGATTGCACAAAAGATGATTGCTTCTGGCGCACAGGTCATCGTTACCGGCACGTTGCTGAATGATATCGTGGCATACATCCAGGCTTTCAAACAGCAGAAGTTTAATCCAATGGCCATTATTGCGACAGCAGGACCCGACCAGGGCAAACAGTTTACTGATGCTATTGGTGGTCCGGCAGCGGCGGAGGGAGTCTTCGTTCCGAACGGCGGATGGTATCCCACGATCAACACTCCTGACAATGCTAAGATGGTCAGTGACTATCTGGCGAAGTATGGCGGCACTGCCGATGGAATCAGCTCCGATGTGGCAGAGGCTTTCGCGGTCGGGCAGGTGTTCCAGCAGGCAGCAAACAATATCAACAGCATTGATAATGGGAAACTTATCGCTGAACTCCACTCGGGCAAAACGTACCAGAGCGTGCAGGGACCGGTGAAGTTCGATTCTACAGGGCAAAACACTCTGGGAACCGGATATCTGTTCCAGTGGCAACATGGTTCGCTGATCTCGGTGTATCCTGCATCTCAGGCAGCGGCCAAGCCCGAGTATCCCAAGCCCAACTGGCCCTAGCATTTCAATTCGTCTGTCGTTCACTGTATGTTGTTGGGTAGGAGCATCGCCTGCTGCTCCTGGCAGCAGGCACCTTACCCTTTCCGATAGCAAACGCTCATTAGTTAAGTAGCAGAACAAACCAGAGTAAAGTACGGTGCACCCTCAGGATATACGGTCCTGGTCATTAGCAGACTTCCATCGATGGAAAGAGGTCTTTATCCATCTGGCCATCAGCCCAGACGCACTACGTGCTGCGGCTTCGCCGTCAGGCCAGATGCAAGGAGAACTTATGTTAGGACTCATTGTTGAAGCAATCATTCTCGGTATATTAACTGGAGGGGTCTATGCCTTAATGGCATCCGGGCTGACACTGGTGTTCGGAGTGATGAATATCATCAACGTCGGCCAGGGAGCCCTGGTCATCCTGGGCGCTTACCTCAGCTACTTCCTGGAGCAACAACTACACATCGACCTGTTTTTAGGATTGCTCCTCACCATGCCCTTTATGTTTGGCCTGGGCCTGCTGATCGAGTTCTTTTTTATACGGCCGATCAAGCGCGACCGTACGATGTTCTCCATCCTGGTAACATTTGGGGTGGCGTTGATTATCGAGGGCATCCTCAATATCATTTTCTCGGCTAATCCTGTCCAATTGTCCGCCTGGTATATCACAGGATCGTTTCCAGTCGGTGGGTTTAACATCTTCGACTTTCACGTGGGTAGTTTCTACCTCGGCTACATTTATGTGTTTGGTTTTCTGCTGGCAGTGGTACTGTTGGGGGGGCTTTACCTGCTGGTCTATCGCACCAAATTTGGTTTTGCCCTGCGCGCTTCAATGCAGAATCGCACAGCGGCTGAATTGATTGGCATTGATGTCGAACGAGTCTCGACAATTACTTTTGGCATCGGTATCGCACTGGCTGCCGCCGGAGGTATGGCCTACGGGGCGACCAACCTCTTCAATGCTGGCAGCGCGTATGACTTGATCTCGCGCCTGCTGGCAATCATTATCTTCGGTGGCATGGGCAGTTTATCGGGCGCGCTGATTGCTTCTTTAGGCATGCTGGTCATAGAAGATGTTACCACGGTAGTCTGGTCGCCGAGCTGGGCCACCACCGTCTTTTTCATCCTGCTGGTTGTTATCCTCCTGCTTCGTCCACAGGGATTGCTCGGAAAAGTGGAGGTGAGAAAGCAATGAGAATGTTTAAAGAGACCAGCCTGATATTCAGCCGTCAACTGGATCGCGTCGAGACGCTGGGCCGCTACACGATTGTCAGGCGATATGGAAAAATGGTTGGGCTGCTTGCGCTGCTGGCAATTGCCATTGTCTTTCCGCTGGTGTTCTCCAATTCAGAAGAGACCGGTATCGCGCTCTTTGCCTTGATATTCGCTGCCGCCGTGACGGGCTGGAATATCTTCTCAGGCTATACCGGCTACATCTCCCTGGGACATGCCGCCTACTTCGGCACGGGGGCTTATGCGCTGGCAATCATATGCCAGGTTTGGAATGTCCCGGCCGGCTATACTCCTTTCCTGTTTGTTCCTGTGGCGGGCCTGGTAGCAGCGGTCTTAGCTGTCCCGGTGGGTTGGATCGCTCTACGAGTGCGACGGCATACGTTCGTGGTCATTACCATTGCCATATTCTTTATTTTTCAGTTGCTGGCCATTAATCTGACAGAACAATACACCACCACTGGCAGCCTGAATCTGCCCATCCCGGTCGATTGGACCGGCGATTTCTACAATATACCGTTCTATTACGCGTCGCTGATCCTGCTGCTGGTGGCAATCGCTATCTCCTGGTGGGTGCGCAACTCGAAATATGGTCTGGGACTGCTGGCTATCCGCGACGACGAGGACCGGGCGCTGGGCCTGGGCGTGAAGACTGTGCCGTCCAAACTGGCTGCTTTTGTCATCTCCGCCTTCATCGTGGGTATGGCGGGCGCCATCTGGGCCTATTATGTTTTTGTGATCTATCCGCCCACTGCCTTCGATGCCACCTTTGACGTGGCGTTTGTGCTGATGGCTTTCCTGGGCGGCGTCGGAACGATCAGCGGCCCCATTCTGGGCGCGCTGCTCCTGGAGTCGACCCAGCAATACTTTACCTCAGTGCTCACCCAGAACGGCGGCTATTACCTGATAGCCTACGGAGCGCTGTTTCTGGCGGTTATCCTGCTGCTGCCCAGGGGCATTATCCCCACGTTGAGCGAGCGCTGGGCCAGATACCAGGTGAGCCGTCACCAAAGCCTGCAAGAGCATGATGCCATCGTCACTGCGCTTCCTACACCGGATGGAGTGGCTGAGAATGTTGAAAGGAAAGAAGGAATCAACTTATGAGTTTGTTGGATGCGCAGGGTATCTCCAAATCCTTCGGTGGCATTCACGCCCTGGACACATGTTCGATCAGTGTAGAACAAGGTACGATTACAGGCTTGATCGGCCCCAATGGTTCGGGGAAAACCACGTTGTTTAATGTGATGACCGGCTATGAGCGCGTTGATAGCGGGCAGGTACGTTTTAAGGAGCAGGCAATCACCAATGCCCCGCCGGATAAGGTTTTTCGCCTGGGTATTGGACGCACCTTTCAACTGACACGCATCTTCCCGCGACTGACCGTACTGGAGAATATGCACGTTGCAGTCCAGCGCAATACCTTGAAAGGCCTGTTCAGCCGCTGGAGTTCTGCACATGAGCAGAAGAGCGCGCTGGAGCTGCTAGATTTTGTGGGGCTGACATCGCTCAAAAACCTGCCAGCCGGGAACCTGTCTTACGGGCAGAAGAAGTTGTTGGAGTTTGCCTTCGTGTTGATTGCCGAGCCGCAAGTCATCTTGCTGGATGAACCGGCGGGCGGCATCAATCCAACGATGATTAACTACCTGACAGAACGTATCCGCACCCTCAACCAGCGCGGCGTGACGTTTCTGATCGTTGAGCATAATATGGAATTTGTAATGGGATTGTGCGACAAGGTCATGGTCATGCATCGCGGCGCTAAGATTGCCGAGGGATCACCGGCGGAAGTGCGGGCGAATCCGGCGGTGCTGGAAGCGTATTTGGGAGACTAGAGAAGGAACGTATGCTACTGAAACTACACAATGTCTATGCAGGATACGATGGAAGCGACGTACTCAAAGGTATCGACCTCCAGGTGGAGCAGGGCACGACCACCTGCATTGTCGGACCAAATGGGGCGGGCAAGTCCACGGTGCTGCGCGTGCTGAGCGGGCTGTTGAAGCCTCGTGTGGGTGAGATTACCTTTGATGGGCAGTCGATAGTTGGCATGTCTCCCCGCCAGATTCTGGCGCTGGGCATAGTGCAGGTACCGCAAAGCCACAGCCTGTTTCCCAGCCTGCCCGTGCGGGAGAACGTGCGGCTGGGAGCCTACATGCTGCGCGATACGGCGCTGGTCGAGCGGCGCTTGCGCGAAGTAGAGGAGATGTTCCCCATTGTGAAAACACGCGCGCGGGACAGGGCCGGCAGCCTATCGGGCGGACAGCAGCGGCTCGTCGAATTTGCGCGCTGTCTGATGCTCGACCCGCGTTTGATCATGCTGGACGAGCCATCGATGGGGCTGGACCCCAAAACGTTCAAACAGGTGATCGAGACGATTAAAACGATGCAAAGCAGCGGCAGAACCATCCTGCTGGTCGAGCAAAACGCGCGCACGGGGCTGAGCATTGCCGACAACGGGGTTGTGCTGGAAAGTGGACGCGTGCGGCTGGAGGGTTCGCACGAAGACATCCTCAACAATCCTGAGATCGGTCATCTCTACCTGGGAGGAACGCTCTCTAACGCGTAATCCGACTGTCCCGTAGGGGCGGTGGCTTGTCCCCGCCCGCGTTTCGGCTTGTCACATTTGTGTATGTTGTTCGTCGAAAACGCGCGGGCGGGGACAAGCCACCGCCCCTACGGAGGTACCCAATATCTGGAAAGGATCAACCAATGGCCAGAGACGAACTTGTGCAGAGCGCCATCGACAACTGGGCTCCCAGGTTTATTTCCAACGGCATAGATGCCAACGACTTTCAGCGCGTCACCAATGCTATTGAACGTTGGGACGATTGGTGCCAGAAGTGGTCCGAGTGCGGAGCCATGCACGAGCAGATGGGAGAGAAGGCCGAGGCGGAGGAACATTATGTGTCGGCAGGCTACCACTACTTTCTCGCGGCCATTTCCTACCACTTCGGAAAATATTTGTTTGTGCGCAAGCCCCACGAGTTGCGCGTCGCGCATGAACACGTTGTGCAGGCATATACAAGGGCATTGCCGTATTTTGATTTCCCCGGAGAGCACGTGGCTATCCCCTACGAGGGTGGCGCGACGATGTATGGCGTCTTGCGAAAGCCCTGGCACACGCCTAAGCCCCCGGTGGTCATCCTCGTCCCCGGCCTGGATTCCGTCAAGGAAGAACTGCATATCTATGGCGATGACTTTCTCCGGCGAGGTATGGCGGTGCTGGCCATCGATGGCCCGGGGCAGGGGGAGATGGAATTTGAGCATGCCATGCGCTTCGACTACGAAGTGCCGATCAAATACGCCATCGATTACCTCGAGAGCCGACCAGACATGGATGCCAGGCGCGTCGGTTTGATGGGCGTCAGTCTGGGAGGATACTACGCAGTGCGTGCCACGGCCTTCGAGCACAGGTTGAAGGCGACGATTGAAAACTGTGGCCCATATAACCCCATTGAGAACTTCGCCCAGCGTCCCTTGATCAGCCGCGAAACGTATATCCACCGCCTCAAAGCTGCAACCGTCGAGGATGCGATGGACAAATTGAAGCAGTTCAACCTGCAGGGAGTGGCGGACAGGATTAAAAGCCCCTTGCTGGTTATTCAGGGCCGCCGCGACCGGCTTGTGCCAGCCGAACAAGGTGAACGCATCGCGGCGGAGGCAGGCAGCAGGGCAGAACTGTGGATGTTTGAGGACGGCAATCACGTCTGTAATAACATCCCGTACAAACATCGACCGCAGCAAGCAGATTGGATGCGCCAACATTTGTATTCGTAGATAGAAGTAGCAAACTATGCCCACACCTGACCTGGAAGAACGTTTCCGGCGCTGGCTCAAACTCACCGCCGAAATGCATGACAATGCCAATTTCACGCCCAATGCATCGATTGCGTGGGCATCCATGCGCAAGCCCCTCGCGGACTGTATCATCGCGCTCGTCTCAACGGCAGGCGTGCACTTGAAGAGCCAGCCGACTCACGACCTGCTCGACCCGCATGGAGACCCCAGCTTTCGCGAGATTCCAGGCTATATCCAGGCCAGCGATATCGCGGTAGATCACTCCCACTACGACACGACCGATGCAAACGCCGACCCAAACTGCGTCTTCCCCATCGACCGGCTGCACGAGCTGGTGAACATGGGCATGATCGGGGCCGTCGCGGCAATGAACTTTGGCTTCATGGGCTTTATACCCGATGGGCGTTTGCTGCGCGATACTACAGCGCCGATTGTGGCAGAGCGGCTGCTGAGGCAGGAGACGGATGCCGTCGTGCTGACACCTGGCTGACCCATGTGCCACCAGTCCGTGGGACTGTTGCAAGGCGCTATCGAGCGGCAAGGCATCCCTACCA
>VBHV01000128.1:0-11733 GCA_005881995.1 Chloroflexota bacterium
GGACATGGTTTCTCCTCTCAAGCTGCATCTTCCTTCATCGTACGTAAGGCATTGTACGACAGATTGAAGAAAATGAGAAATTGTAAATGCGCATAGCAGGGGCACTACTTTACACAGGTGTATAATACAATCTAACACAGCTTGATTTACGGGATGGAAAACCTTAGTAAAGAAAGAACATCTATGACAACCCTCGCCGATTGGAACCAGGTAGTTGCCACTGCCACCACCTATCTCCATGACCTCGACCCCATCATGGCCCACGCCATTGAACGGGTTGGCCCATGTACCTTGACCCCCAATCCCAACCTGTTCGAGACGCTGGTGGACGCTATCATCTCACAACAGATTTCGGTCAAAGCCGCCGACGCCATCATGGCGCGCCTGCGCAAAGCTGCTCTTGGCGAACCAGAAGGTTTGATTACGCCGGAAGCGTTGCTGCCGCTCGACCATGAGGCGCTGCGAGCGGCAGGCCTCTCACCGCAGAAGATACGCTACATCCGCGACCTGACCGAGCGCGTGAGCACCGGCCAGCTCGATCTTGAGCAGGTAAGCGAACTCGATGATGAAGTCGCCATCGCCGAACTGGTCAAAGTCAAAGGCATTGGCCGCTGGACGGCGGAGATGATGCTCATTTTTTCGCTCGGTCGGCCCGATGTGCTGCCCGTTGATGACCTTGGTTTCCTCGAAGGGGTACGCGAAGCCTACCGCCTGGACGCCCGCCCCACACCGAAGGAGATGCGCGAACGTGGGGAAATATGGAGACCATATCGAACCTTTGCGACGTGGTATATGTGGGGAGTGCGCAGGTTTGCGATGAAGTATGACGAACTCAAGAGACAGAACCTTACTGAAACTATTCACGAGATCATGCGCTTCTAAAATAGAGGCACTATGAAAACAAGAGGCCAGGTAAGGATTGTTTTTAGCATGACAATAGACACACCCGACAACTACTACGCCATACTCGGCGTTCCGATAGATGCTGATAGCGATACGCTCAAGCGGGCGTACCGGCAACTCGCGCGGCGCTACCATCCTGACCTCGCGGGGCCAGAGGGCGCGATACAGATGAAACGCATCAACCGCGCCTACGATGTGCTGAGCGACCCCGAGAAACGGCTGAACTACGATACCATCATTGGCGGCGTAATTGACCTGCGCAGAGGAGGCATGTCACGCCCGCGCCCGGCTCAGCGCAGATTTGACCCGTCCGACGACATCGATTTTTCCGGCCTCAGCATTTTTAGCACCAAAGGGCCATTTCATAGCGGGTCTAAACTCCATACGCAACTTGGCGTCATCTCTGCATTGTATAGTGTGCAGACCGACCAGGGATTGCTGGTGGCAGCCGGCTCGCTCGATGGTAAAGGACTCCTCTGGCAGACAGAGCGCGAGCAGACACCCATCAGTTTCGCTGCTGATAGCGCCTTTACCGTCGAGTCCCTGCGCGAATTGCGCTTCTCTGCTACTGGCGGCCTGGTAGCGGGCTGGGGGAGATTGGCCTTGCATGTATGGGATACCTCAAATGGCGCGCTGCTCTGGAGCTATGGGCCGGGTCAACGAGCCATCTCCGCGCATTATTCCTTTGATATAGTATTAAAGGAGACACCGGGCGGGGCGCGCGAAGTTTGGATGGCCTTGCCCTTATTACGCGATGACCCACTCGCGCCGCGTTCCCAGGGCGTGCGTGGAACCGATGTGATCAAGCATACCATAGGTGATCCCGCCGATGCGCTCAGCCAGCCCTTGATCTGTGCTGAAGATGAGATTGAGAAGCGGCAATTCTGGGCCATTCGCCTGCGCGCACTCGCGATGGATGCGCGCACCCTTCTCACCCTGTCCTGCGCTCATGTGCCGGGTGAATCACAAGAAATGATAGTGATGCGGCGCTGGGATATCCAGGCGCGCGCAAAGACACGCTTCCGTGAAAGTGTTCAGCCGCAGATCACCACCTCCTTGATTGCTGGCCTCTGCTCCGATTGTACTCCACCCTATGCCGTTACCCCAGATACACAGGCGCTCGCGTTTGTTTATGCAGGAAAAGCGATTCGCGTCCACGACACTGTCAGCGGGACCTTCAGCGAACTACCGGGTGGAACTATGGGAGCGAGTTCGAGACTCGCCATTTCACCCGATGCGCAATGGATAGCGATTGCTCGCGAGGATAGCGAGATCAACGAAGGGGTCATTGACCTGTGGTCAGTGGCGCAGAGCCAGATCGTGCAAAAGTTCTACCATCCCTGGCAAATCAGCGCGCTGCACTTCGCGCAAGGGCAACTACTGGTTGCGCTCACTGATGGTACCATTCAAGCATGGAAGTCATAAATCTGTTGCTATTTTGTTCGCTGTTCGTTCGTGTAAGTAACAGGATAGAGTTGTCATTGCTCAAGGGTTTGCATTGCTAAAGAGCTCCCAGAGAAGCGAGGTATAGGCGCATGCGTATTTCAGTAGTTGTCCCGGTCTATAATGAAGAAGAGACAGTGGCTCAGGTACTTGAGTCACTCTCACAAGTGCCACTTGATCTTGAAGTGGTCGTCGTTGATGATGCATCAACAGATCGCACCTGGGAGATTTTACAGGAACTGCGAAACAAAGAGCCGTTTAACACGTACCGCTACGTACGCCACGAGCGCAACCAGGGCAAAGGCGCGGGCCTGCGCACCGGTTTCGGGCTGGTCAGTGGAGATATGGTGACGGTGCAGGATGCCGACATGGAGTATAACCCGCAGGACCTGCCCCCGCTGGTACGCAAATGGCAAGAGGCTGTGAAGGCTGGCAATAGCAAAGTCGCGGTCTATGGATGTCGTGATCTCTCCCCACAAAAATTCACCACCCGTTGGGGCAACCATTTCCTCACCTCCATCACCAACGTGTTGTACGGATGCCACATTCACGACATGGAAACATGCTACAAGATGATGCCTGGTACCCTGGCTCGTGCCCTGCCGATGGAGGGCCGCCGTTTCGAGATCGAGCCGGAGATTACCGCCTGTATCATTCAGGCCGGATACAAAATCCTCGAAGTGCCGATCAGCTACACCCCGCGCAAAGCGAAAAAACTCTCACCATTTAAGGATGGCTGGCCCGCGCTGGCGATGCTATTGCGCCGCCGTTTCGTCAAACGCTTTCACTATACCCAACCGGTCCCGGACAACGTAGAGGCAAAGCAAACAACGATCGTGCCAAACTAGACCGTCAATAATGAATGGCACGTAGCACACGAACCAGATGGATAAGAATTTCCACGGCGACTGCGAGAAACCGCCCATCAATAATGAATGGCACATAGCACACGAACCAGGGCGGGGACAAGCCCGCGCCCGTACCCTATACGGTTTCGCAAGCCACTGCGTAATAGGGTACGGGCGCGGGCTTGTCCCCGCCCTGGAAGTCCAGGCTTGCCCCACTCTGGCACACCATTCTACTAAAAGATGATACAATAGCCACAGAATATTTCTTTTGGAGGTCACCATGTCCAGTACGTCAGCACGTCCGAAGATTCTTGTCACCCAAAAAGTTCCAGACCCGGCGTATCCACCGCTTGAGGCTATCGGTGATGTTGAAGCCAACATGGAAGAGGGGGTTATCTGGCCTTACGAAGAACTCCTGCGCCGTGGCCCAGCTCACGACTATATTTACAGCCTGCTCACCGATAACATCGACGCTCGCTTTTTAGAAACATGCGCCGCCAGTAATCCGCGCTTAAAAATGGTAGCGAATATGGCGGTTGGCTACAATAATATCGATGTCGAGGCCGCTACCCGCCTGGGTATCGCTGTAAGCAATACTCCCGGCGTCCTCTCCGACACGACCGGCGATCTCGCCTTTGCGCTCTTGATGGCAACCGCGCGCCGCATCCCCGAAGCAGAGCGTTTTCTGCGCGCAGGCAAATACACCGGTTGGGGTCCGCTGCTCTTTTGTGGTGCGGAGGTCCACCATTCCACGCTGGGCTTGATCGGTGCCGGGCGTATCGGTAAGATCATGGCGAAACGCGCTTCCGGCTTCGAGATGAAAGTGATCTACTATGATGTCTACCGCATGTCACCGGAAGATGAAGCGGCCTATCACCTGACCTACATGCCAATGGACGAAGTCTTGCAAGAGGCCGATTTCGTCAGTGTGCATACACCCTACATGCCATCCACGCACCATCTGATCGGCGAACGCGAGCTACATTTGATGAAACCCACCGCCATTCTCATCAATACTGCGCGCGGGCCAATCGTGGATGAGAAAGCGCTTGCCAACGCACTGCAATCAGGTATAATCGCGGGCGCAGGCCTGGATGTATTCGAAAACGAGCCAGCCGTTGAACCAGCCTTACTAACGATGGAAAACGTGGTACTCCTGCCGCATATCGCGAGCGCATCGCTGAAAACACGCACCCTGATGGCAACGATGGCCAGCGAGAATATCGTAGCGCATTTTCATGGACAGAAGCCACCAAATATCGTGAATCCCGAAGTTTTGGGATGAGGTTGACAATTTCCCTTTCCTTCTTTATAGTTCTCACAAGAAGAGACCCATCTAAGGAGATACGGCTGGTATATGACACGCTCCGGAACTTTATTAGAGAAAGAGGCTGGCTTACACACCATCTTTCAAGGCAGCGAGCATCCCTATGTGCGCTGCGTCATCGCAGACGTAAATGATCCAGAACGTCACTTTGAATGTCGTGTCTTAGACGAAGACGATATACGTGTATCTATTGGAGAACCAATCACGCTTGAAGTAGTGAAAGTTGTAACCGACCGACGTATTGGAGTAGTACGCTTTGATTGTCGTCTGGTGAAGACGCAAGCATAAAAACCAAAAGGTGGAAGAGCTATGATCTGTCCTCGATGTAATACAGAACTACCAGATTCTGCGACCAGCTGCTCGCGGTGCGGATCGCTTGTATCCGCAGCGCCATCATTTTCTTACTTACCCGCGGGTGCCCCCCAGTGGCCAACAATGTTACCCCCTCATTTCTCTTACCAGGCGCCCGCTATGCCATTTGCGCAAGAGGCCGGTCCGGCGCCCGTGGCACCGCTCCCTGCCGCTCCGGCGAGAAAGAGTACCTTAAGTATACCGGTCGTTCTGGTGCTTTTTATTGCCAGTATCCTGGTTGGCGGCGGCCTAACGTATGGCATACTTACGCTGCAAGGTCAAGCAAATTCAAACTCGCAGCAGCAACCCCCGCCCCTCGTGTTATCACCGGCAGCGGGTGGTACGACGCCTACACCTACTGCAACCGCATCGCCTTCAGCCTCAGCGACGACCGGTCAACTGCCAACGCCCACCTCATTTAAGAAAGGGACCAGCCCCGATCTAGGCTTCACTATGCAGTATCCTTCCGATTGGATCCAGGATACACCGCAATCGTCACCTGCCGGGAATAAAGCTATTGCTTTTCACCCCCCGACGCAGGCGCAGCTTCCGGTCTTTCTGAGCGTCGGTGAAATCTCCACCGCCAATTCCGCCACTGTGAAGAGTACGGCCGAGGTGAATCAAGCAAACACCGATGGCTTCGGATCAAGTAATAACTTACTCAACCCGCAGCCGGTCACGAGCGCGCCAAAACAACGCATGATCGGCAGTACTTCATGGGATGAACAGGATACCCTTTACACCACCGGGAATGGTACGGCCATCCACCTGGTCACCCTGACCGTGAAGCATAGCAAAAACTACTACAATATTCTCTTTTTCGCGCCCAGCAGCGTCTTTGATGAGGCGATGACGAAGTACTACATGCAAATGCTGGGCACGTTCCAGTTCACAGCGTAGACAGGCACGATTTAGACGCAACAATAAAACCGCTCTCCACTTTGTAGGTAGAGAGCGGTTCTCGTTATCGTTATGAAGCCGGTGCAGTAAGCCTAGTACTCAGGCATGGCCGGAGCAGCGGGCTTCTCCTTCTCAGGCAGATCGGTGATGAGGGCCTCGGTGGTGAGGATCATCGCGGCAATGCTGGTGGCATTCTGCAGGGCAGAGCGCGTCACCTTCGCCGGGTCGATGATACCGGCCTCGACCATGTCTTCGTAGCGATCATTCAGGACGTTGTAGCCGATTTTGTCGCTCTTGCGCTCTTTTTGAGCGCGGCGCACACCTTCGACGACAACCGAGCCGTCCTTGCCGCCGTTGATAGCCAGCTGGCGCATTGGCTCTTCAAGTGAGCGGCGCAGGATACTGACGCCGGTCGCGGCATCGCCCGTGAGGTGCAAATTGTCCAGCGCCTCAAACGCGTTCAACAGGGCCACGCCACCGCCGGGAACCATTCCCTCTTCAACACCGGCGCGCGTCGCTGAAAGCGCGTCCTCTACGCGGGTCTTGCGGTACTTCAACTCGACTTCGGAGCCAGCGCCCACCTTAATCAGCGCAACACCGCCGGAGAGCTTGGCCAGGCGTTCCTGCAATTTCTCACGGTCATAGTCGCTGGTAGTCTCTTCGATCTGGGCCTTGATCTGGCGGATACGGGCCTGGATGTCTGCTGCATCGCCTTTGCCCTCGACAATGGTCGTATCGTCTTTGTGCGCAACCACGCGGCGCGCCTGGCCGAGGTCAGCAAGGGTGGCGCTGTCGAGGCGACGGCCCATCTCTTCGCTGATCACCTGCCCGCCGGTCAACACAGCGATGTCACGCAGCATCTCTTTACGGCGATCGCCGAAGCCAGGGGCTTTGACGGCCAGCACATTGAGGATACCGCGCAGCTTGTTGACGACCAGGGTTGCCAGCGCTTCGCCGTCCACATCTTCGGCGATAATTACGATCTCGCGGCGGCCTTGCTGGGTCAGCTTCTCAAGCAAAGGCAGGATATCCTGCACGGCGCTGATCTTCTTATCGGTGATCAGGATGTATGGCTCGTCGATAGAGGCTTCCATCTTCTCCGCGTTGGTGACGAAGTAGGCGGAGATGTAGCCCTTGTCGATCTGCATACCTTCGACGTACTCGGTCTCGAAATTGATACCGCGAGACTCTTCGACCGTGATGACGCCATCTTTGCCAACGCGATCCATCACTTCGGCGATGAGATTACCAATGCTCTCATCGGCGGCAGAGATAGCAGCGATCTGTGCAATCTCTTTCTTATCCTCAACGGGGATAGCCTTCGAGCGGATGTACTCGACCACCGCCTCGGTGCCCTTATCGATACCCTGTTTGAGCTGCATGGGGTTCGCGCCCGCGGCCAGGTTCTTCAGACCCTCGTTGACGATGGCCTGCGCCAGGACGGTAGCAGTGGTGGTGCCGTCACCTGCAACATCGTTTGTGCGGGTAGCGGCCTCTTTGAGCAGTTGAGCGCCCATATTCTCAAAGGCGTTCTCAAGTTGAATCTCTTTAGCGACGGTCACGCCATCATGGGTGACGGTGGGCGCGCCAAACTTCTTGTCCAGCGCGACGTTGCGGCCCTTTGGCCCAAGTGTGGCTTTGACGGCCCCGGCCAAAATATCAATGCCTTTTTTTAGTGAACGACGAGCTTCTTCATCGAACACAAGCTGCTTTGCCATAATACTCTCACTCCTTACATACTAACCAATGATGGCCAGAATGTCATTCTCTTTCAGCACGAGATACTCTTCGCCATCCAGTTTGAACTCGGTGCCGCCATACTTGGCGAACAGAATACGATCACCTTCACGCACATCCATCGCCGCGCGATCACCATTGTCTAACAAGCGGCCGCTGCCAACGGCGATCACTGTCCCCTCCTGGGGCTTCTCCTTGGCTGTGTCAGGAATAACGATACCGCTCTTGGTGACTTCTTCTTTTGCGGAAGGTTTTACGACCACGCGGTCGCCAACAGGACGAATCTTTTGCACGTCTAACTCTCCTTTGCAATTTTGATAGGTGTTAACGGGTAGAATAAAGCCCGGTCTCTATTCCGGCGCCATCCGTCTCAGTTAGTATCTGGACGATAGTGAATGACGCCCGAAATGTTGACCGCGTGATACTGTGAATAATCACAGCTACAGGGACCACCAGCAGCACATCCGGTGCAGCAATAGGCCATCCCCTGCACTATGATTGGAGTCCAGAGGATCTCGATGTCGCAGTTCGCGCAACGCAACACCTGGCGCTGCATGTTATTCGCATCCTCATGCAGTTCTCCATTGTGTTGATGATTGGGTTGAGCGTTTCCTTCGTACATATCCTCTGGCCTGTGTCGTGTTACTCTTGATGCCCGTTCAACTTCCGTTGAATAGTATCTCACAGCATATGTTAGAACCGCATAGGAGAAGTGTTAGAGAAGTGTTAGAATTTTGGGGTGTTGCATCCTTTCTCGCTCAATTCAGCTTCAAAGATGATACAATAAACGTTGAAACATATCTAGGAGGGGTACGTTTATGCCCTATATTTCCACCACGAACAACCAATCATACGTCATCGATACAGGCGACGAGAGCCAGCAGCGCGAAATCACCATAGACGGTCAGGCACTGCAAATTGACTGGAGCCAGCTTGCCCCGCTCGCGGCAGATGCGAAAGGACAGATCGTCACAGGGGGACGCTATAGCCTCCTCATAGATGGCAAATCTTACGAAGTGTATGCCCGCCAGATTCACAAACCTGATACGAGCGGCTCTTATTTTGAAATCATGATAGCGGGACAGCGCTTCGAGGTGCATGTTGAGGATGAACGCGAAAAGGCCCTCACCGGCTCAATCAAAGGCGCTCACGAGTCCGGCGAGGCCATTGTTCGCGCTCCCATGCCCGGACTGGTGCTTGGCACTCCCTTAGAAGTTGGAGCCAGCGTAACACGCGGGCAAACAGTGGTGGTTCTCGAAGCCATGAAAATGGAAAATGACCTCCCCTCACCACTTGCTGGAACGATCAAGGAGATCAAGGTCACAAAAGGACAGACTGTCAACCAGGGGGATGTGCTGGTGATTGTAGCAGGGGAGTAATCTCACCTGTAAATACAAAGAGACAATGCCCTGAAACCTTCAGGCTGTACTTGCTGTGCCCGTACTTCTTCCACCTGCATGTACTTTTTGCCGCAGCTGTACTACCCAATCATCCAGTGTTCCTGGCGGTTTAGGGCCAAAGGTCTCCAATATAAAGGCGTCTAACTCACTTTTTTGTAGATCGGACATCTGTAACGGCACTGCCGCAGTTCGCCTGTTTGTCCAGTCTGGCAGTATTTCCTCGATTTGCGCCTTAGTCAGAGCTTTCCACGGGCCTAAGACATCCTTCTTCACATCTGGATTGTACCAATGAAAGTTGCCTAGATGTCCGAGCGCTTCGTGATGATCGTTTGTTCCTATGCCCTGACATAGTGAGATCATATTCAAAAGGTTAACCGTAAGGTCTTCCCTTCCAATGGCATAACAAAATTCCACGGGCACGATATGATGTACTTGCACCAGATCTTTCCCTGTCAAATTGCACGCCACACAATAATCATGATCTTTCATGACGTGGAGATATAAATATTCCACCTCGTGCCATTGATTGCTCTGATGGAAATTAGCCGCGTCAACTACTCCAGTTCCAGCGTCCGGCGAACCAACATCTTGTTGCATCATGTGCCTCCTCTCGGCACTGATCCATCTCGCATATCGCGATAGGAGGAATGAATGTATCAACGACACTAGACATCGAGATTGAGGAAATCCTAAGCTATTATAGTCGTAAAACACAACAAATGCAACAGATTGCTCCTTCAGGCGGAAAAGTTGATGGATAGCAACCTCCTTATCATGCATGCTATAATTGCATTGGCAAACCAGAGGGAGGATATGCATGGAACTGCACAGCAGCAAAGACGCCCAGCAGTGGCGTGAGACAACCTTACGCGAAGCCAGGCAAAAAGCGGCAGAGCGGCAAAAAACGTTTGTTACCAGTTCGGATATTCCCATACCAGACGTTGTTACAGAGGAAGACCTGCCTGATCCGGTGATTTCCCCTACACACGCGGCGTGCAGCCGACCATGTATCGCTCGCGACTCTGGACCATGCGTCAGTATGCCGGTTTCGCGACGGCAGAAGAATCGAATAAACGCTACCGCTTCTTACTTTCACATGGTACCACCGGCCTCTCCGTCGCTTTCGATCTCCCAACGCAGATGGGTTACGACGCGGATCACCCTCTTTCTGAAGGAGAAGTGGGCAAAGTCGGCGTCTCTATCTCCAGCCTGGAAGATATGGAAACGTTGCTCAACGGTTTGCCCCTGGAACGCGTCAGCACCTCTATGACCATCAATGCCACCGCGAGCATCCTGCTGGCTCTGTATATTGCCGTAGCGAAGAAACAGGGCGCGGAGATACGCAAGCTGTCCGGCACAGTGCAAAACGACGTGCTGAAAGAATACATTGCGCGCGGCACCTACATCTACCCGCCGGAGCACTCGATGCGCATCATCACCGATGTGTTCCGTTACTGCACCGAAAATCTGCCGCGCTGGAATACCATCAGTATTAGTGGCTACCATATACGCGAGGCGGGCTCGACGGCGGTGCAGGAAGCGGCATTTACGCTCTCGAATGCCATTGCCTATGTACAGGCTGCCATCGATGCCGGTCTGAACGTCGATACATTCGCGGGCCAGCTCTCCTTCTTCTTTAACAGCCACAATAACCTGTTTGAAGAGGTCGGCAAATTCCGCGCCGCCCGGCGCATGTGGGCGCACATCATGCGCGAACGCTTCCACGCGCAGGACCCGCGCTCGCTGATGCTGCGTTTCCACACGCAGACGGCGGGTTCCACGCTGACGGCACAGCAGCCCGATAACAACATCGTGCGCACGGCATACCAGGCGCTGGCAGCGGTACTCGGCGGCACACAGTCGCTGCATACCAACTCGAAGGACGAGGCGCTATCGCTGCCCAGCGAGGATTCTGTGCGTATTGCCCTGCGCACACAGCAAATTCTGGGCTATGAAAGCGGTGTGCCCGACGTGGTTGACCCACTGGCCGGCTCGTACTATGTTGAGTATCTGACCAACGCCATCGAGGAAAAGGCGTGGGAATATATTCGCCAGATTGATGCGCTGGGCGGCAGCGTGCGCGCTATCGAAGTCGGCTTCATGCAGGGCGAAATCGAGCAGGCCGCTTACATCTACCAGCGCGCGCTGGAAGAAGAACGCGCAATCGTGGTGGGCGTTAATCGCTTCACATTGGAACACGAGGAACACCCTATCCTGCTGCGCGTAGACCCCGAAGTAGGGAAACGACAGGCTGCGAAACTCGCGGCGCTGCGCCAGAGGCGGGACAACGAACGAGTACAACACGCCCTCACCGCGCTGGAACGTGGCGCGGCGGGCAGCGATAATCTCATGCCGCTCATTATTGACGCTGTCGAAGCATATGCTACACTAGGGGAGGTCAGCGACGCCATGCGCCGCGTTTTTGGAGAACAGCGTGAATTTCGTAGTATGGAATAGAGTTTAAGCATTGCATATGAATTTGTCACAGCCAGGCTACACATCTCCCGCGCGTGATGCAGAACGCAGTCTGCACGCGCTTGACAGAGAAAAGAGTGAATCAACAGCAAAAGCAGAAGCCCCAATTGGTGTGTTTGATTCGGGAGTAGGCGGTCTAACCATCCTTTCAGCCTTACGACAAGAATTGCCCCATGAGAACTATATCTACCTCGGTGATACAGCTCACTGTCCCTACGGACTACGGAGCGAGGCTGACATTATCGAGCTATCGGTGCAGATCAGCCGTTTCCTCATCGCACAGGGGGTCAAACTGATCGTTGTAGCATGCAATACCGCCTCACAAGCCGCCCTCGCCGCCTTACGCGCG
>VBHV01000128.1:12003-15804 GCA_005881995.1 Chloroflexota bacterium
TGCACCCATTTTCCCGCCCTACGCCCTGTGATTGAACGCATCGCCACTCCACAGGTACAGGTGATCGATAGCGGGTCGGCCATTGCTCGCAGAACGCATTACGTGCTGGACACTGAAGGCATGACGCATCCAAATACGGAGGATGCCGCGACCGGAGGAGATCTCCAGGCCTGGTGCAGCGGTGATCCTGGAACATTTAGTAAAGTTGCCAGTAAGTTGTTGGGCTATACGGTTATAGCCCGGCAAGCTGCTCTATAATTTTCATAGACATTCAGAAACGCTGCTCGCGCATCTTTCTAGCTGCGCGAGCAGCGTTTCTGAATGCAAGGAAGTATAAGGAGAAACGCGCAGAACCATGCAGGAACATCTTGCAGTTGATGCAGACGAACATATCATTATCGAGCCACAACCAAAACCAGTCCATGTACGTATGGCCCGGCATGTTTCCAATATCCTATCGCCTGCCTCGATTTCGCTTCCATTCATCGTACTGGTCGCATTGTATCGAGCAAGTGATAAGCTCACAGCGTTACTGTACGCCCTTATCACACTCTTCTTCGTAAGTGTCGGGCCGCTCGCCTATATTGTGATTGGCGTGCACCTGGGCAAGCTATCAGATATAGATATCAGCCGCCGCTCCGAGCGAGCCGGGCCATTTCTTTTCGGCATCTCTTCCACGCTGGCGGGATTGCTGGTATTATTACTCATCCAGGGACCTAAAAACTTACAAACCGCCCTTATCATCACCATAGTAAGCGCCATCATCTTGTTGATAACAACCTTGTGGTGGAAAATCAGCATTCACGCCTCATCGCTGGGAGGCGTGGCTACCATGCTCACCGCCCTCTATGGAGCAGCCATGCTCCCCTGCTTCTTCCTGCTAATCCTGGTAAGCTGGTCCCGCGTCGTACTTCGCCGTCACACCATATTGCAGGTCATAGCGGGGTCGCTGGTGAGCATTGTGCTCTCGCTGTTGATTTTGAAATTACGGGGAGTATAACACTTGCCAAATAAGTTCTATCATACATCGAGCGATGATGATGAAAGCGTTCGCATCAAAATCCCGCGTTATCCAACCATCTCTTCGCTCAGAGGAGCGGCAGGCCGCTTAAAACGGCCTTTGTCCTGGCAACAGATGCGTCAAGTTGCCTACGAAGATCGCTTCAAAGCCAAACGTGGGGAAGAAGCATGACGCAACCTTTTCTTGACATTTCCCATTTTCTGGGACATCATTTACCTAGAATTAGCTCGTCTGCCATGCGTAGAAGGAGTAACGGTGCCGTCCAAAGAGGACGGCACTAGCTTTTTTGTCAATTACATCAAACATTGCACCCAACAACAAAATACATAAAAACAGGGCGCGATAAATCGCGCCCCTACAGCACGAATTGCGCTTACTTTTGTGCACCGCTTGCGACGCTGGTGCGTTCAGGCAACTGTCCGGCGACAGCGTCGGCGCGGCGGCGGGCGCGGATGGCGGGTGCCTGTGCGCGGCGGGTCGTCGCGACGGTCGCCCGGCCGACGACGCGGATGAAGGCCAGGAGCATCAGCCAGTTGACAGCCCCAAGCACAATCAGGAAGAGCCAGTTGGGAGAGCCGAAACTAGCCATTACCAGGTAGATCAACCCCGTAATCAGAATATTGATCAAGGTGGTTGGAATGAGGATCAACCAGGCGAACTGCATCAACTGGTCTGCGCGCAGGCGCGGCAGCGTGCTGCGTACCCAGATGAAGACGAAGCAGAGCAGGTAGACCTTGAAAATAAAGTAGCCGACGGCAAGCAGGTTCCCCAACAAGCCCCAGCCGGGATTGCCCAGGCCGGTCAAGAACCCCACACCGGGGCCGGCAAAGCCACCCAGGAAGAGGTAGGCGGCAATGGACGATACAATGGTCATGTTGCCATACTCACCCAGGTAGAACAAAGCCCAGCGCATGCCGCTATACTCGGTGAGGTACCCCGCGACCAGTTCTGACTCGGCTTCTGGCAGATCGAAAGGCGCGCGGTTGGTCTCAGCGAGACCGCAGGTATAGTAGATGACGAACATCAGGGGCTGCACCAGGAAGAACCACGCCCAGGGTGTATCGCCCTGGAAGATGAAATCGAAGAATCCTATACCCTTACCCGGATACAGGTTCGCGGTCTGGTAGGTCACCATGTCGCGAACAGAGATAGTACCAAGTCCCGAATTCGACAGTATGCTCGTCAACATCACCACGCCAACGAGCGCTAGCACCAGCGGCAATTCGTAGGAGATCATCTGCGCCGCCGAACGCAGGCCACCTATCAGCGCGTACTTATTATTGGAACTCCAGCCTGCCATAACCACACCCACCACGTCAATTGAACTCAACGCCACATAGTACACAATACCGGTGGCAAGCGCGGTTCCCGGAAGGCCCACGTAGGGTGAGAGCGGCAACACGGCAAACGCACCAATTACCGGGGCCAGGAAGACCGAGGGGGCCACTATGAACAATGTCTTATCTGTTTGACTCGCGTGGATATCCTCCTTCATGAGCAGTTTACCCACGTCTGCGACGGTTTGCAGCAGTCCCCAGGGACCTGTATGTATCGGCCCCACGCGGTCCTGCATCCAGCCCATCACCTTGCGCTCTGCCAGGATCAAGATCACAGCGCTGGTCAGCACAAAGCCAAAGAAGGAGAGAAATGCGACGATGAACTGCAAGAACTGCCACGAGAAGATGCCGTTGAACAGTTGGCTTCCCAGGTTGTCAGCGAAAATACTTGCGATACGCATAGAATAACTCCACTATATACAAGGGCGCGCTGAATCGTGCCCCTACAGGGTGCTTCGAGGGCGCGATAAATCGCGCCCCTACAGGGTTTGTTTACCGGTCAACTTCTCCCAGCACGATATCGGTGCTGCCTAAAATTGCCACCACGTCACCCATTTTATGGCCACGCAGAATTTCGGGTAGAATCGACAGGTTGACGAAGGATGGCCCGCGTATCTTGGCGCGCCAGGGATATTCGCTGCCATCACTGATAAAGTAGATGCCTAGTTCACCCTTGCTGCTCTCAATGGCAAAGTAGGTTTCGCCGCGCGGCGGACGCAACGCGATGGGCGTACGCGTACTGATGGCGCCACCTGGCATCTTATCAATGGCGACACGGCAGAGGCGGATGCTCTCCCAGATTTCCTGCATGCGCACTTTGTAGCGGGCGAAGCAGTCGCCCTCCTGGCGCACCTGTACATTCACCGGAACTTCACGATAGGCCATATAGGGGCGATTGACGCGCAAGTCCCAGTTGACGCCGCTTGCGCGCAGCATGGGGCCGGTCAACCCATAAGCAATGGCCTGCTGCTGATCTATATAGCCCACTCCCTGAGTACGCGCCTCAAAAATTTCGTTCCCGGTCAGCAGCGTCTCCAGCTCAGCCATGTTCTTATCTAACTGGTCGAAAAACGCCTCGCATTCTTTCAGCCAGTCCTTCGGAAAATCGTGCAGCACGCCGCCAACGCGCAGGTAATTCACATTAAAGCGGCTGCCCCCCAGGGCTTCAAACAGTGAAAGGATGCCCTCGCGGTCGCGGAAGGTCCACAGCACGGGGGTAAATGCGCCAAGATCAAGCCCATACGTGCCAACCGCCACCAGGTGACTGGCGATACGCTGCATCTCGCCAACCAGCAGGCGAATGTACTGCGCGCGTTTTGGCGCTTCAATGCCCATCTCCTGCTCGACCGCGCCTACATAGGCGATTTCGTTCAGCATGGGTGACAGGTAGTCCGCGTTATCCATATAGCGGATGCCGCCCATCACCGGGCGATTTTCCAGGAT
>VBHV01000518.1:0-1415 GCA_005881995.1 Chloroflexota bacterium
TCGGGTCATGCAGAAAAGCGGCATGGAATTTGAAGGGACGTTTTATGATGCCGACTTTGAGGGGAATTGGGCCAACCGTTATCGCTACAGGATCACCTTCTCCGGTCGGTGAAACGCTCTGACCTTTTCAAGCTAGCCTGAGTACCTCTCCTCGACTGGAAGACGTTTCCCATCGGCCTGCTTTCCTAAAGCTGCTTTCCTGTTCAGTTAGCTTGCCGAACTCAGGCCGGACGCAAAGGACGGAAGAAGGCCCGCAAGTCTTCGACCAACAGCTCAGGTTCTTCCAGTGCGGCGAAGTGCCCGCCTCGTGGCATCTGCGTCCAGCGCTCGATCCGCAAGTGGCGCTCCGCTAGTTCGCGCGGTGGATCGATCCCCGGAATATCCTTGGGGAAGCGCGCGAAGGCAGCAGGCACCTCGATGTGTTGCCCTGGCTGAATCTTGGACGTCATCGTATCCCTATAGTAGCCGAAGGAGGAGCGAATGGTCTGCGTCACCCAGTAGAGCATGATGTTGGTGAGCAGCTCATCTTTGCTGAAGCGACGCTCCACATCGCCATCGCAGTCGCTCCAGGCACGGAACTTCTCGACAATCCAGCCCGCCAGGCCAGCTGGGGAGTCGTTGAGGCCATAGGAAAGGGTCTGCGGCTTCGTCCCCTGAATCATGCCATACGAGCCTTCACTGAAGAACCAGCCTTGCTGCGCGCCCAGGTAGCGCCGCTCAGCCTCGGAGAGATCGGGCTGTTGTGGCGAGTAGAGGTTGTAGAAGCCCAGATCGGTGACGTGAATGCCCACAAGCGCCTGCGGGTGAGCGAACGCCTGGAGTTGCGTAATCCCGCTGCCGAAGTCGCCGCCAGCAGCCCCGTAGCGCGCATAGCCAAGCACATCGTGCATCAAAGAGACCCACAGATCAGCCGTTTGTTCCATCGTCAGAGGATGGGCCGGATGATCAGAGAAGCCAAAGCCTGGAAGACTGGGGACGATCACATCGAAGGCGTCGGCAGGATCGCCTCCGTGACTGGCTGGATCGGTGAGCAAGGGAATGAGCTTGTGGAAGCGATAGAACGAGTCGGGCCAGCCATGCGTGAGCAAGAGCGGCAAGGGGTTGGGCCCCTTGCCCCGCTGGTGAACGAAGTGAACACCCAGGCCGTTGATCTGCGTGCGAAACTGCGCGAACTGGTTGAGTTTCGCCTCTTGCACTCGCCAGTCGAAGTCATGCTGCCAATAGCTTACCAGCTCCTTTAGATAGGCCAGATTGGTGCCATAGTCCCATCCCGCTCCCTCCATCTCATCTGGCCAACGGGTGCGAGCTAAGCGTGCGTGTAAGTCGTCAAGGGTTGCTTGGGGAATGTCGATAATGAACGATTGGATGCTCATGAACGGTTCTCCTTTCAGAATATACTCTCAAGCACCTTCTCT
>VBHV01000518.1:1623-2906 GCA_005881995.1 Chloroflexota bacterium
TGAGCCTCTCGGCACTCTCGAGATCACACACATGGACGGCACCATCCTCGCCGCAACTGGCCAGTTGATGGCCATCGGGACTGATCCTGAGCGACCGGACCGCCCCCTGATGCCCATCGCGTACCCTCACGCACTCCCCACTTTGTACGTCCCACCAGCGCAGCATCCCGTCGCTGCCTCCACTGACCAGCAAACCTCCGTGCTGGCTCCAATCAAGGGCCAGCACCGTGCCTGGGACGTTGGCAAAAGTGTGCAGGCACTCCCCACTGTGCGCATCCCACAGGAACAATTCTCCACTGCCTCCACTCCCGCCTCCACTGACCAACCGGGTGCTATCGGGACTCCATGCTACGCTCGCGACCATGCCACGATGTCCCTGCAGCCTCGCAAGCAGTGCGCCGTCCGAGGCACCCCACACGTAGAGGCTGCCCTCGTCTCCACCGCAGGCCAACCTGGTACCGTCCGGACTCCAAGCCACACGACGGATCATGGTCGGGTGTTCCCGACTCACCCACTGTGGAGTGTGCGCCGTCACATCCCACACCTGCAACCCATACAGGGACCTCCCACTGGCCAGTAGGCGCCCATCTGGACTCCATGCCACGCTCCTGAAGAGGTTTTCGGGGTGGTCGGTGTCTCGTAGGACCTGGACACACATGCCGGTGGCCGGGTCCCACAGCCTGATGGCATTGTCCCACCCGCCACTCGCCAGGGTCTTCCCATCCGGACCCCAGGCCACTCCTTCTACGGACCAGCCATGGCCGCGCAGCACCCTGGGTGGTGTTCCGCCGGTCGCATCCCAGACGGCTACCAGCGTATCAGCGCCTGCACTGGCAAGCAGTGTGCCATCGGGACTCCATGCCACGTCATAGAGGCAGCTCCCGTGACCCTGCACAAGACGCACGCACTGCCCACGTGCCACATCCCACACCCGCAGCGTGCCATCTTCGCTGCCACTAAGCAGGCTATGGCCGTCGGGCGTGAAAGCCAGACTATATACAGCGGCGCTATGCCCCTGCAACACCACTCGATAGCTGCCTCGCTCCACGTCCCAGAGCCAGATCGTGGCATCAAATCCTGTGCTGGCCAGCGTGCGCCCATCCGCGCTCCATCCCACTGAGTATACCCGGTCTGTATGCCCCTCAAGTGTGTGGAGGCAGCGCCCGCTTGCCACGTCCCACAGTCTGACCGTCTGATCCCGGCTCGCGCTGGCCAGTCGGGTGCCATCGGGGGCAAACGCCAGCCCTCGCACCCAGCTGGTATGCCCCCAAAGGTGCGCGACG
>VBHV01000518.1:2918-6181 GCA_005881995.1 Chloroflexota bacterium
CGAAGCTGCCACTGGCGAGCAGGTGTCCATCCGGGCTCCAGGCCACTGCGAGGACCGGAGCGGGATGCGGCAAGGTCTCCAGCAGAGTGCCCGTCTTCGAGTCCCAGAGCCGGACGAGCGCATCATTCCCGCTGCTGGCCACCGTTCGTCCATCGGGGGCAAAGGCCACGCCGAGGACGCTGGTGGGTTGCCACACGCTCCAGAGCGGGGCTCCACGCTCCAAATCCCATAGGGTGATCGTGCCATCCCAGCTCCCGCTGGCGAGTCGGCCTTCGTCCGGGCTGAAGGCGAGGGTCAACACCATGTCGGTATGCGCCCGCAAGAGCAGGTGCAGACGCTGACCCGCCTCTCGCCACACCCGCACTTCCCCGCACCTGCCGCCTGCCGCCCAGTACTGCCCGTTGCTGCTGATGGCTACCGTAAAGGTAGAATCCAGCGCCTCGGTAAAGACCGTATCACGCAACGTAGCCCCGGCAAGCGTCGTATCCTGCATCTCGACCCCCTGCAAGTACGCCCCCCGCAGGGCAAGCTGCGATAGATCGAGGCCGCGCAGGTGCCCGCGCAGCTCGCGCAGCAGCGCCACCAGGTTCGCCGGTCCATAGCCTTGAGCATCGTCCGCCCATTCACGCAGCAGCGCGAGCAGGGAGAGCAGGTGCTCCTCCACTTCGCCTCGCCCAGGGTACACACTGCGCAGGCGCGAGAGAAGCGGTGCCACGAGGAGCCACTTTTGCGTCTGCCGCACGTATTCCTTGGCTCCAGCCTGGCAGAGCCCATGCTCGAGCAGGCGCGAGAACCTCCCCTGTTCGATCTCGCTGGTCACCTCCTCAATGAGCCGCTCCGTCACGTACTCCAGCACCACCTCGTGCAGTGTGACGCTGCCCGGCAGCTTTCCCGGCTCGATGAGCGAGCGGCGGCGCAGGGTGTCAATGGCTTCGAGCATCTGCCCCGGAGGTTTCGGCGCGACGAGCAGCGCCTGCAGCTCCTCGAGGCTGAGCGGCTCGCGCCCAATCGCCAGAGCGCGCAGCGCGGTCTGCTCCATGGCGGAGAGCCGGGCGACTTGCTCGGCGAGCAGCTCGCCGATACCCCCGAACAGCACCATGCCCTGTTTGAGGAACAAGCCAATCTTGCCCGCGAAGAGGTCGGCGATGGTCTCGGCCGCGATCTTCAAGGCCAGCGGGTTGCCCGCGTACGCCTGGACGAGGCGCGCCCGTTCCTGCGAAGTCCCCACTACCTCCTTGTCCACGAGCAACTGCTCGCAGGCGTCTGGCTCCAGCCCGGCGAGTCGCAAGGCGCGCACAGGGGAGCGCTTGCCCTCCAGCGGCACCAGGTCGGCTGGTTTCTCCCGGCTGGTCAACAGCACGCAACTCTGGTGTGCCGTTTCGCCTATGCGGCGCAGCACTTGCCCAAACCCTTCGTAGCCAGGGCTATAGTGCCCCCCGCTCTCTCCTGCCTGCAGCAGGGCTTCCAGGTTGTCCAGCACCAGCAGCGTCCGCCGCGCCCGCAAGCGCTCGAGCAAGAGGCTGAGGCGTTCCGGCAAGCTCTGGGGCATCGAGACTTCTGGCTGCGGGGAGAGCACCTGCAGGCAGTCGGCAAGCCACGCTTCAAAGGCGGGGGCATCACGCAAGGAGCGAAAGAGCACCACCTCGAAATGCTCGGCCACCCGGTGCATGAGCATCACTGCCAGCGCCGACTTGCCGATGCCGCCCATGCCCAGTATGCTCACCACCCGGCAATGCTCCTGCACCACCCACTGCGAAAGGCGGGCCAGTTCAGGCTTTCGCCCATAGAAGCTCGGCACATCCGGCGCATCGTCCCAGTCCACCCGGCGACCTGGAGCAGGCCGAGCAGCAGGCAATGCACCGGTGCTGCTTCCCCTGGCTGGCGCATTCGGACGCTCTCCCAGCAGGGCGGAGAGCCACGCCTCATCCAGGAGCACCTTCTGGTGTGCCGCTTGCCAGAGCGCGCGGATCTCCTCTTCCTCGCGCCCCAAAGCCCAGGCCTGATGCTCGACACCGAGGGCAATGAAGCGTTTGAGGCGCTCGGCTTTGGGATAACTGCTGCCTGCCTCCCAGCCCAGCACTGCTCCTCGTGAGACCCCGAGGAGCCGGGCCAGTCCGGCTTGCGTGAGATGCATCGCGGTGCGCAGCGTGACCATAGTTTGACCAAAGGCATAGTCGCGCTCGCTATAAATATGGGTCCTCATTGGCATGCGCTCCTTGTGTGAGCCACACGAGGACAGGAATATATAGCAGGGTGAAGTGACCTCTCGTCTGATATCGAGTGACTTCCCCAGTAGATACCTGTACACGAGAGCGGGGATGGTGTACCCCCGCGCGGATGAATGCCTGTATGAGGTGGGATGGGGATGACGTAGCATAACCATCCCACCCCTTCAACTCGTCTAGCATCTATGATAGCAGATGCCCTGGGAGTAGATCAATAAGCGGGCAGAATCATAAGCTTGATTTCCGGTCAAGAAAGAAAAGAGGGCGACAACTTAAGCAAGTTGTCGCCCTCTTTTCCAACGGTACTGCAAAGAAATCAGAGCGGTATATCTCTTCCCTCAAAGGCAGGTACTAAAAATTCACTTTTCCGATAAACGTAGCCCAGTCCCCGTTGGAGTACTGAGAAGAGAACCAGGTGTTGTTGCTGCTGCCATCATATGAAGAGGCCTCGTAGTCGCCCCAACGCTGGTCACTGGTCGGTACTGTAGCTTTCTTGAGATACAGCGCCGACTCGAACTTGCCTTTTGTATCGGTCGTCAGGCGAGTGGCATACATGATACTTGGATCGATCGAGCTGCTCGTCGTGTCGAAGACCATGAGCAGGTTGCCACTACTGGTCGCCATCAGCGCACCGAAGAAGGCTGCGCGATCCCCTGTGAAGTGGATATTTCCGCTCTGGAAGACGGAACCGCCGGTGATAGTTCCACCGCTGATGGTTGGACTGATTTGACCCCAGAAGGCGGCAGGTACCACCTGCGTCCCGTTGTTGAGACCGGTGTTCAACGAGAACGAGATCAGGCCTTTCTGGAAGACGGGCGTACCACTAATGCGGGTATCATTCGTGTCAACGCATCCACTGCAGCCAGGCTCGTCAGCATTGGGAGGAACGATATAGGTCTTGGTCGAAATGATCGCACCACTGACAGAGATCGTCGACTTGCCGGGATTGGCAATGGCCCACACAACCACGCCGGAGCAAGCGGTCGTGAAACAATCGTGTGTTCCATCGCCATTCGTATCGAAGGAGTTGATCAGCAG
>VBHV01000519.1 GCA_005881995.1 Chloroflexota bacterium
TTGATAGATCAAGGGGCGCCGGGCGATCTCCTGGCGCTGCCAGAGTCCCTGAGTCATGGCCTTGCGCAGGGTCTCCGTCCACATGCGATAGGGAATGCTGGTCTCCTGGGCATAGGCGCGGGTCCAGGTAACGGTCCAGCCGCGCCGCCTGGCTTCACGCCCCATCTCCTCGGCAAGACGCGTCTTGCCGATACCAACATCGCCCAGCAGCAGGACGCATTGATGTTGCTGGCGAGCTTCGAGCGGCGCAATAGGAGCAAGAGCGGAAGCCTTCTTTTGCCCGGTCAGCTTCATCCTTTTGGCCTGCTCGGTTGTGTGCAAAAGCTGCTGCAAGGCGGCGAGTTCCTGGTCGCGTCCTACGAGCTGGCTCTGGTTACTGCGGCCAACCTGCATATAGGGACGCGCTTCAGGCTCCTGCTGCGGATTGTCTTGCGCCATAGAGATTGGGGACGCACCTGCCAGTGGTAGCTGCGCGCCGCGCTGAGTCGCTTCGTAAAGGGCACGCGTTTCCGGCAGAGGACGGCGGCTTCGTTAGCAGGGTCAATGGCCAGCAGTCGATCAAGCGTCTCAATGGCACCGGGTATAGCTTCGCGCGCGATGCGCAGATCGGCCAGTTCGAGCAGCAGCCCGATCCAGCTTCGCTGCAAGCTCTCGCGCCGCGTCTGAATCCATTCGATATGCCGTTCCTCTGGTACGTAGTCTCCGGCGTAGAGCAACATGGCCTCTTCGAGTAGCTGTTCGGTTTTACCGGGATCACTGCTAGCGCGCGCTTGAGCCAGCAGCGCATCGAAGGCATCGGCATCAATCCAGAGCTGGCTTTGATCGGCAAGCATCAGTGTGGCGTGTTCGGTCAAAAGGAGATTGGAGGTGGCGGGACGACTACGCGCGGGTTCAAAAAGCTGGCGCAGGCTATGCACAGCCTTATCCAGGCGGTGGGTGGCGGTCTCGAAATCGAGTTCGGGCCATAGCAATTCAACAGCTTGCTCGCGACCCAGTTTGCGCCCGGGAGCGCTGATGAGGCAGGTGAGTAGTGAGCGCACCCGTGAATGCTGCATGGAGGCGTCGGCAACGGTTTGCCAGCGCTGTCCGCTTTGCCGGTCACGGCGTTCAAGGGTGAATTGTCCCAGCACATACAGGCGCACCGTCACATCGGTTAAATCCGCTGCGCCTGCTTCCCTGGTATCTTCGCCAACCCCTATGCCCTGCGCTTCGGCCGGTGGTTGTTTGCCCACATAGGTACGCACGGTACGCCCGTTGATGGTCTGGTATGCATACCAGTAGGGGCCGTGTCCGATACCCTCGCGACACCTGCGACAGCGCGGTTTGCCACAGTAGCTGACCTGCTGGTGGTAGGTGATCTTGCTATCCATCTCGTCGCTGTCTCCTTTGTGTATCGTCAACGAGCATTTGCTGGGGGGATGCTACGCATCGAACGAAACCAAAGCTAGCGTCCAGTCTTGAGACTCATTCATTATATCAGAATATGTCAATGTGAAAAAATGGCTGCCAAATGGTCATAATTGGGGACACCCACACCCCTACTTCATAAAGAACGGGAAAGAATCAGGAAACTGTTGAAGTTAGAGAGAAAAAATAATGAAGCGGGAAAGAATTATGAGAAGACTGGTATAAGACAATTTGCCAGGCCTGGCGCGTGAACTCCTCCAGGGCGACCGCAAGGGTCCCAACCCCACATCATCCACCGCCACCGCCCTTACAATGACGCGCGGCGACAGGTACCTCCCGTTGTCATTGTAAGGGCGGGAGTGGAGCGGAAGTGGGGTAGGGGCCCTTGCGGTCGCCCTGGAGGTTCGCTGCTGCTTGCACCTTGAGTTTACATATCCTCCACATCCCAAAGAGATATATCCCTTCCCTGGAAGCCATATAGGACATCACAAGAAGGGCCGCGACGTACACTTACTCCCAGTAAACGAGATTTTGCTGGAGGGAATTTCTCATGAATAGTTTGTTGCAAACAGAGGAAAGAATGAGCGAAGTAGCAACCATTGGACAGCTGCCTGGGAAAGGCCCGGATCAACTCGCAAAGCTCTATGGACTTGCCAGTATCTCCGGTGTACCAGAGAAGGCGGTTTCCAGTGATTCGGCCAGGCTCTATCGAGATGAAATCGGGCGCGTCGATTTGCTGAGCAATGAAGAGGTTATTTGCCTGGCACAGCGCATTGCGCGCGGGCGGGCAGCAGCTGAACGCCCCAAGCAGCCAGGACATCAGAAGCTGATTGAAGAGGGCGAGCAGGCGAAGCGCAAACTCATCGAGGCCAATTTACGCCTGGTTATTCACGTAGCGCGTAAGTATAAGGGCCTGGACCTGGACATCATGGACCTGATTCAAGAGGGCAATCTTGGCCTGATCCACGCCGTTGACAAGTTCGACTATACGAAAGGATATCGATTTAGTACTTACGCCATCTGGTGGATTCGCCAGGCCATCACACGCGCACTCACTGAGCAGGCGCGTATTATCCGTGTGCCGCTGCACAAAATGGAGAAAATGAAACGTCTCGCGCGTATTCAGCAGCGCCTGCGGCAGGGCCTGGAGACGGAGCCAACGCTGGAGGACCTGGCGGAACAGATGGAATTGAGCATTCAGCAGGTGGTTGATTTACTGATTATCACCAAAGCCCAGGAGCCGCTCAGTTTAGATATTCGCCGCAAGGTAGGCGACGATGATCTGCCTTTGAGCGATCTGCTGGAAGATGACCAGATGAATTCACCTGAACAGATTGTCATGACCCAGACATTGGAAGGGCAAATACGCGACCTGCTTGAGAACCTGACGCCGCGAGAACGCCAGGTGATCCGCTACCGCTATGGCCTGGATGGTGATCGCGAGCATACGCTGCACGAGGTGGGGCGCAAGCTCGGACTGAGCCACGAGGCGGTGCGCCAGCTCGAAAGTCGCGCGCTGCGCAAACTTGACCCGTTGAGCCGCAACAGAAAATTGGAAGAGTTTCTAGCATGAGCCATTTTGACGATGATGAGTAGAAATAACCCCTTTCCCGCCAGCTGGCGGGAAAGGGGTTATTTCATAAGGGTTCAAAAATTGTCGCGACTATACACGCGCGACAATTACGCTTACGTTGTCGACTCCGCCGCGATGGAGGGCGGCTTTGACCAGGGCGGCGCTGGCCTGCGAGACATCTGGAAGGCAGCGTTTCAGGATTTTTTCGATCTCGTGGTCGCGCACCATCTCCCACAGGCCATCGGAACAGAGCAAGAGATAATCGCCTGCCTGAACAGGTTCGGTGAACCAGTCCACCTGCACAGAATCCTTCTCTCCCAGGCCACGATAGACCTTATTACGGTCAGGATGGGTGTAGACTTCTTCGGCTGAAATGGCGCCAACGGCCACGAGGCGCGCTACCAACGAATGATCGCGTGTCACCTGCCTGAGCCCTTCGCGATAAATGTATGTGCGGCTATCGCCCACGTTGACGATATAAGCGGTAGATTCGATCAGCAGAGCGGCGGTGATGGTTGTTCCCAGATCAACATGGTGTTCTTCCCTGTGCTGGTGAATGGCCTGATTCGCCCAGTGCGTACTATCCACCAGCGTATCTATCAGAAATTCCTCGGTAAGCTCCTCGCCGTTCTGGATGGTCGGCAACACGGTTTGCATCATACTGTGTATAGCCAGGTGACTCGCTACCTGGCCACTGGCATGACCACCCATACCATCAGCTACGACAAACAAGGAAAGAGGCACGAGCCTTCCATACATAGTACAAATGCTGCGCTGGGCCAGCAGAGCATCCTCGTTAGGCTTGTGCTTGCGCACAATACCCGGGTCCCAACCAATTCCAACGTCCTCCGCCCGTAGGGGCGAGGGCGGTTGGGATGTGTGGGGAGGGCCTTTATGGTCGCCCGCTGCTGGTCGGCTCTCGTGTAAGTCCGAGGTAATGCTCTCCCGTCGCGGCGAGCGACCATAAAGGCCCTCCCCACGGCCCTCCGCCACCCTCGCCCCTACAGCATCGCGATGAGGTTTTGACATTTTCATCAACGGGGGAGGAGTTAAGGGCGAGGTAGTTCTGGCAAGCGCGGCATAGGCCAGAGAAGCCTGCGGCTCATCAAAGCCTTGATCGAGCAGATTGTCGGCTGAGGTGCGCTGCCAGTTGATAGCGGCCTGCATGCGTCTCTTTGGTCGGCTGGGCCAGACTAGCACGATACTTACCCATAGCAGCAGCAGCCAGAGGATGCCCCACGTCAAAGACAGGAATACTATGCCTGCAAACGATGCCAGGGCGATGATACCCCGTGAGGCCAGCAGGCTTCCGATGTGGGGAGCAGCCCGGGCCAGCAGATACCAGACCTGCGGTGGAAAGCCATCCGAAATGCGCAGCAGCAGTGTTGCAACGCTAATCAGGCCCAACCAGGTAAGACATTTCAGCCAGATGTGCATAGCGTAAGCAGTTTTGAATTGCTGTATCATGTCAGGCCTTCGACTCTGCGAACGAGGTGATAGTGATGGTAATGCCAGTTTGCACGATCAGGCGCATGCCATCATATCCCGATGGTAGCATCGTATCCGTTGCGTTCAACATCCAGGTGGATGGCTCGGTCTGGCCAGTCTGCCACACTCGCGCACTGATACTTGATCCGACCATACGCACGCGCAGGGTATACGATTGACCATCCTGGGCCGGAAAGGGCACGGATTGCAGGATAGAGACAACTCCGGCGACTTTCTTGAGTACGGTTAAATTCGTGCCATCGAAGAAGACCTTGTAGAGGTTGTTCGCGTCCGTCCAGCGTAACAATGCGCCCATGTTGGAATCACCAAAGTGACTGACGGAGCCGCTGAAGACGATCTCGCTATCGACGGCGCGCGGGCCGAGCAGCGCATCGTAAATACCACTGCCATTGCCGACCTGTCCCGCGTGGTTGACAATCGCAAAGGCCGGGGCATTCGCCGCGTCTCCCGTCCAGGGTTGCCCATCGGAAGCCGTTCCCCAGAACCGCTGATCCGCGCGCTGAAAGGTATCCTGCGATAGGATATTCGCGGTTGGCCCTATAGCAGTAGTGGTTGTGGCTACCGGCGTTGACGCAATTGTCTTAGTAGCGGGTGGCGTGGCATGCGTTGTCGTTCCATTGGCCATACGCGGCAATTGCAGCACTGTACCATTGTTGGTGTGCGGAGCAGTTAAAGGTAAGGTTAAGGTCGATTGAATTTGTGCCGAAAATCTGGCGGAAACAATATCTATCAACAAGATCAGGCCCAAAGCAAATAAACCGATCTTGATGGCACGCGGTGAGAGTCGCCTGTAACGCAACAGGCGATGACGATAGGTTCCCATATCTCTTCCTTTGCAAGTTCATTTCATGATGCCATGACTTCAGAATAAAGGCCGTAGACGACCTGGTTGGCATCTTCTTCTCCGATCTGCCGCGTGAGGGCTGCATGGTATTGGTCGAGGCGCTCCAGACGCGCGCGGATGAATGCATGGCGTGTCGCGCCCGTGGAAAACCCGTGCATTCCCCGTTGCATGGCTTCGATTTGCAATTCGATCTGTTCGCGCAAGCGCGCTACTTCACTCTGGTTCATGGTTGCTAAGCTCCTTCCCTTAGCTCAGATGTCTTATTCTTATGTATGTGTCTTATACTTGTCTTATCTTTATCTTTTATCAGTTTCTACCAACAAGCTCCCGTTTTTCGTAGAACCCTATCATTATGCTGATTGGATAATATAGAGTAATTCTTGTATTTTGAATGGTTTGGTGATATGGCCCCTGGCTCCAGCAAGACGACTCTTCAGGCGATCGAGCATACCATCACGAGCGGAGAGCATAAAGACCGGCGTATGGTCAAACCTGGGACTGGTTTTCAGGAGGCGCAGCACATCATAGCCATCAAGCCTGGGCAGGCCAATATCGAGGAAGATCAGATCAGGAATGTCATCCTGCCTTTCCTTCAAGGCCTGTAGAGCTTCTACACCGTCCTGGTAGCTGCTACAGGCGATACCGGCGCGGCGCAATGTCGTTTCAACGATCTTACGGACCACAATCGAATCGTCGATAATGACTACGTTACTCATGTCTTTGTCTCCCGGGTACCTCGCTATCGAGCGGGCGGCCAGTTCTTGTCACTCACTCACGAATTCTTTCCTACATTTCTATTTCAAAATACAGGCATGACGGGCAAGGGGAGGGAAATCGATTCGCCCGTCACGCTGCTGGTACCTTGCTCACCGCCCACTCCTATTTCGGGGTGTTTTGAGATAAAAGCGAACGGTACTAACAAAGCAACGTACCTGTGGGAAGTATACGTTGGAGGAGTTCGCTGCATGTCCCTGTTTTCTTCCAATAGTGGGCTTTCCAGGGCAGGGGCAAGCCCAGCCCGTACCCTATACGTGTGGTGGTTGTCCTGCGTCTAGGCTAC
>VBHV01000520.1 GCA_005881995.1 Chloroflexota bacterium
AGCATGTCGATGGCCTGCTCGCGCTCTCCCGGACCGACGGGGTGATGGAAGGGCAGCAATTCAAGATGACCAATATGCGTACAGAAGGCGTGCCAGAATTTATATTCGAGCGCGGCGAGGGTGACGTGTTTGCCATCCTGTGTTTCATAAATATTGTAGCAGGGCAATCCTCCGTCAAGTGCGGAGCGCCCCGGAATGGGAGCCTCACCCGAATTCAAATAAGCGGTGGCAGCCAACGGCAGCAGTGACATCACCCCCTCGGTCATCGAGACATCGACCATGCGACCTGTGCCGCTCTGCGCGCGCCCCATCAACGCGGTCAGAATACCAATCACCGCCATGAAACTGCCGCCTGCCAGGTCGCCCAGCTGCGTCGGCGGCATAGCGGGCTCGCCGTGCCACCCCCGGTTATAGTGCAAGAGACCGGCATACCCGGCATAATTCAAATCATGCCCCGCGCGCAGGCGGTAGGGGCCATCCTGCCCATAGCCGCTAATCGCGCAATAGACCAGCCCCGGATTGATCTCCTTGAGTTGCTCATACCCCAGTCCCAGCCGCTCCATGACCCCAGGGCGAAAGCTTTCCAGCACCACGTCGGCCTGCCGCACCATACGCTGAAAAATTTCGCGCCCCTCGGCGGACTTGAGGTTCAGCGTCATACTGCGCTTGTTGCGGTTGATGGCGATAAAGTACAGGCTCATACCACCAGCCCCCTGCGGGGGCATAAAACGTCCATAGTCACCACTGCCAGGCTCCTCGACCTTGATCACGTCCGCGCCAAAATCGGCCAGCATCTGCGTCGCGTAAGCACCTGGAAGTAAACGTGAGAGGTCAAGGACACGTATGCCACTTAGAGGCTGACTCATGTGTGTCTCCTTCTACGGGGATAAACGAATCGTTGTATGTATTTAGAAGGGTAACAGGGAGATGTAGGGTTGTCAATGCCAGGTTTTTCTCGGATGAGATTCATATTTTTGCGGAAGAGCCAGGGCATGGCGACGGTGTTTCCAAGTAGTCTGTCAGATTCGTATACATCTTATATCAGAAAAGAATGCCAGAAAGGCGAGCAGGTAGAGTAGAGGTTTGTTATGCAATTTGATAAATTATTGCGCCTCTACATTTCACGTGTGCCAGATTCATTGGTACATGTGCATTATTGCTCCCGTGTGGCTTGATATGAATGGAGGATTACCATGGCTCAAAAAGCGTGGGCGGAAGCAACCCCACCCCTGCCGCGTCGTGGTCGAGGATGGTTGCGTGCGCTGCTAATAGGCCTGGGCCTCTTTATCGCCACGACGATTGTCCTGGTGCTGACAGGCAACCCCAACCTGTACCCGACGGTCATCTTGATTGGGAACTTTCTCGTGCCGGTCGTCTTTGTTGCCTTCCTGTACGATCACCAACATATTAGCTCGCTCTCGCTAGATACGGTTGCAGCAAGCTTCTGCGTTGGTGGGATCCTGGGGGTGCTTGGGGCAGCGATAATCGAATCCCTGGTGTTGCCCATCGTAGGGAACCCCACTAACGGTCTGTCCCTGGGCGGTGCGTTCCTTGTCGGGCTGATCGAGGAGGGATGCAAGATTGCAGTGGTGATCTTCCTGGCGCGAAAGATGCGTCACAACTCGCAGATGGATGGGTTGTTGTTGGGAGGAGCGGTTGGCATGGGATTTGCAGCCCTGGAAAGCACCGGTTATGCCTTTACGGCATTTCTACTCAGCAATGGTCATGTCGGTGCCTCGCTTGCAGAGACAGTGCTTCGGGGCCTACTCGCACCGTTTGGCCATGGGGTCTGGACCGGCATTCTTGGTGCAGTGTTGTTCCGAGAGAGTGAGCCACACCGCTTTCGCATTACCGGCCTGGTGATTCTAACCTATCTCTTCGTTTCCTTCTTGCATGCTCTCTGGGATGGATTGCCAGTCACCTTGTACCTTATCATCCCGCCCGGCCTTCCCATCCCGGTGATATCGCTGATCATCGGCGTGATTGGCCTGATTATACTGTCTGTCTTGTACCGGAGGGCGATGATGCAGCACATACAACAGTCAACGTTGCCATTGCCATAGGCCTTTGCTCTTCATCCCTTTTGTCATCGAGAATTGCAGGCATGCGTTTGGCGGGATCACAGCCGCTGCTGCCTCACTTCTCGATGAAAAAGGTCCCGCTAGCAATAGAACTCGGTGAGCATACGGCTAATGCTGCTCACGTAGTCTCCCACGGCCCAGATGTTGCTTGAACCTGGG
>VBHV01000416.1 GCA_005881995.1 Chloroflexota bacterium
CGAAATATGCTGTTGCAGGTGCGCAATGATGTCTAGAAGCGTATTTGATGCAGCCACAAATATCTCTCCCACAATGATGCATAATCAACACTGATTGTTTCTTCTTTTATCATCATACCGGAGAGCAAAATAGCGTTAGCTACCTCACCCTTAAACATCAAGGCAAGCAAGTCGTAAAGCAGCCCTAAAGCAATCGAACCGCCAATAATATGCGTGCATTTGGAAATAGAAAAGGCACGGATCATCGTGCCTTTTTCGTGAGGTTGATGCTTAATGAGTAAAAATGCTGCCGTTTTTATTTTTGATGCGAAACAGCCGCTTGTTGAGATTGCTCCTGGTTTTCGACATTGGTCTCGACAGACAGCATCGAGCGCAATTCAGCGTCTGAAATGATTTTATTTGTTTGCGCGTCGAATACCACATTGTCCCGCTTGCAATAATAGAGACGGCGCCAGTTCTCTAAAGCTTTGTCGTAGGCCGGTAGATATTGCTGCGTTTTCAAATCTCCCCGAACCACGCGTATAAATGCGAGGAAGGAAATCACCAGGGCAGCTATGATCGCAAGAATAGTGAGCGCAACGACTGTCACCTGTACAGCAATAGGCCAGTCGCCGAGACTTGTGCCGCTCCATACCAGGATAAAAAATGCGCCCATAGCCACAAGGCCAAAAGCAATGACGATGTAACTCATCATGCCTATATGCGCCAAAGGCATGGTTGGCGGCTGGAGGCGCGTCACGCCATTTTCATACGCCACTGACGCTTTTTGGACCTGGTCCGCCTGGTGACACACCGGGCAGAGGACTTTCTGAACTTGAGAAGATGCCATAAATGAAACAACCTCCTTCTCCTTCGGGAGCGAGCGATAATATCATTGTAAGCATATCACGTTGAATGCTATTCGACAATGCCTCTTCAATGACTTCAATGCTTCACATATCGCTCTAACTATCTTTATTATAATCGCCAAAATCGTTCTCTCGCAAAAAATCGTTTTGCTGCTGACATACTGTTGTCACTCATCTAGGGCATACTTGAACTGTGAGCAGAAAGCTTACGCGAAAGAAAGATTCAAACATGGAAAAGGAGCACAATCATGTTACAGGAACTCAACTTCGTTCTGCTGCATGTTAGCGACGTCGAAAAAGCAATTCCTTTCTATACGGAGAAACTGGGCCTGGTTATCGAAGACCGGCTGCCCGGTTTCGTGCAGTTCAAACAACCACAGGCAACGGGAGCCATCCTCGCCCTGTCGCAAGAGGGTGACGACACACCCTCCGAGAATATCGAACTCTGGTGGCTCGTGGATGATCCCGATGCTACCTTGGCCGATTTAGCCGCGAAAGATGTGCACATTGCCCAGCCATTAAAAGACGAGCCGTTTGGCCGCACCTTCGCCATCCAGGACCCCTTCGGCAACAAAATGTATATGATGAAACTGGCGCAACATCCATAATAATAATCAAGCAGACAGCGTCTCCTGGGCGACCGCCAGGGTCGCCCGTACAATACAATGTCGCTTGTTTTACGCGGTATGCGTGTATTGTACGGGCGACCCTGGCGGTCGCCCTGGTAATAACTGGTAATAATTCATAAGCCATGGTTTACTGTCTGCTTACCCTGGATATTTGACACTTGCCTCTACTCTCGCTACACTACATTCATCTATGCTAACAGAGAGAGAACGAGGCACAACAAAGGCATGTCAACAGCAATCACTATCGTAGGGCTTGGGCCGGGTCGCTGGGACGATCTTACACGACAGGCGCACGCATGTTTCGTACAGGCAGATCAATAACACACATCGGTCTACTTCCCTACACTTATCCATCCCACCGTAGCGCCCTTACGTCAGGCGTTACCCAACCTGCGCGTTGAGTCTTTCGACTCCTATTACGAAGCATCAGACGACTGGAATACCCTCTACCAGCGTATCGCGCAGCAGGTCTGTGACCTTGCCATCCTACAACCCATCATCTATGCCGTACCCGGCCACCCACTCATTGGCGAGGCAACTGTGCAACTGCTCTTACAACTGGCGCGCGAGCGTGGGCTGAGTACACGCGTCATCGCCGGCCTTTCTTTCTTAGAGCCGGTCTGCGAAGCATTAGAACTCGATCCGTTCACCTCTGGCATGCAAATAATCGATGCGACCACGCTGGCAGGGCTGCGCGCCGACGAAATAGCGGGCAAAATCATTCCGACCACGCCTCTCTTCGTTGCACAGGTCTACAATCGACGCCTCGCCAGCGATGTCAAGCTGGCATTGGGTGAATGTTACCCCGATGAATGGCCCGTCAAGCTCGTGCGAGCGGCTGGCGTCGACGCCGGTGAAACGGTGATCGAGATGCCGCTGTATGAACTCGACCACAATAATTTTGCCAATCATCTCAGCACGCTGTATGTTCCTCCCGTTGATGAATTGTCGGCCCTGCGCCTGCCCGAAACCTTACGCTACATCACCTATCGCCTGCGCCGCGAACCTGACGGCTGCCCCTGGGATCGCCAGCTAACTCACCAGTCTCTCATCCACTATGTGATCGAGGAGACCTACGAAGTCGTCGAGGCCCTGGAAGAGAACAACATGGAGAACCTGGCCGAAGAACTCGGCGACCTGCTGCTGCAAGTCTACCTCCATGCTGAGATCGCCCGCCAGGAAGGAGATTTTGCCATCGGCGATGTCTTCGAGCATGTCAGCGCCAAGCTCATCCGTCGCCATCCTCACGTTTTCGGCGCGGTCGAAGTCAGCAGCGCCGGGCAGGTCGTACAAAACTGGGAGGCCATCAAACGCCAGGAACGCGTCGCCGCCGGGAAGGATGTAGAGCAGGAGAGCAGCCTTGATCGCGTCCCACTTGCCTCCCCATCATTGATCGTTGACTACAAAAGCGTCCAGGCAGTCCTCAACAAACTCTCCGAGGAATTGCAAGAGTTGCAGGCAGCTACCACACCAGAACACCAGCGCGAAGAAATGGGCGACCTGCTGTTCATGGTAGCACGATTAGCCCGTGAACTGCATATCGACGCCGAGGAAGCCCTGCGCCGCGCCAATCGCAAGTTCAAAGGGCGCTTTCAAGCCATGGAGCAGGTCATTCGTGAAGAGAATCGTGCATTTGAGTCATATACATCTCAGGAGTGGAGAGACCTGTGGAAGAGAGTAAAAACGCGTCAGGGTTTGTGAATTAGTGCCAGGAAGACGATTTGACTGCCAGGGCGACCGCGAGGGTCGCCCCTACAATAGACGTTGACGTGGAAAACAGGCAACTTGGTATTGTAGGGGCGACCCTCGCGGTCGCCCTGGCACTAATTCACAGACCGGGTAAAGATGCTGAATGACAATTGACTACCTCCTCACAACATGGTAAAGTAGTATCCACGTTACACAGAGAAGACAGTGATGAGAAACGAACTACTGGCATGGTTTGCCCGTGAAGGGCTGCTGCTGCACGACATCGTGACGGCGGCTGACGACCCGGAGCATGATGAAATCAAGGTCACGGTGAAAGCGCCCGTTATCGCATTGAGCCGCGCCGCCACCGATTTTCGCGAATGCCCTGACCCGGTACTCTTCGGCTATCCACCGTCAAGCCTTGAATTGATGACGCTGGAAGACTTCCACCAATTTGTCTACCAATGGTTTGAGCGCGCGGTAGCTGCTGGTATGGGGCGCTGCTTCGTCTGTAACAAGGTACTGGATATGGGAACGGAAAAGCCCTGGGATGCCCTCTTCGTCACCAATGAATGGCATTGTTGGTTGCTGGCGCATTTCGATTGCAAACGCTACCTCAACCGCGACCTCAAGGGACGCAATCCCTTCGAGGTTACGGCCCGCTCGCCGGAATTTTTTGATTTACGTTTAACTTAATGCTGAGGACGGTATGGACAAGAATCAGGTTGCTCAAGTGCTGGAAGACGTTGCCAGCCTGCTCGAATTGAAAGAGGGCAGCAATCCTTTCGAGGTGCGTGCCTATGAGAATGCAGCGCGTGCTGTCAGCGCCCTGGATGGCGATATCGAGCAGATGACGCGCGAAGGCAAGCTCAAAGGCGTGCCGGGCCTGGGCTCAACCATTATCAAGCGTATCGAAGAGCTGGTCAATAGCGGACAGATGGCGCTGCATGATGAACTGGTCACCACTACGCCGCAAATCAAGCTAGAGATGCGCCGCATTCCCGGTGTGGGGCCGAAAAAAATCAATGCGATGTACAACCAGTTGCATATCAATAGCATTGAGGAATTGGAGCAGGCCTGCAAAGAAGACAAAGTAGCCGCGCTGCCCGGTTTTGGCAAAAAGACGCAGGATAAGATATTACAGGGTCTTGCGTTCCTGGCGCAGCACAGTGGCCGTTTCCTGTACCCGGTAGCCGAGGAAGAGGCTGAGCGGATACGAGAAGTATTGGCTGCTATCCCTGAGATCGTGCGCTTGCAGGTCGCGGGTAGCCTGCGCCGCCGCCGCGAAACAATTGGCGACATTGATATCGTAGCGAGTGTCGCTGATGATCTCGCTGATACCACCCGGCGCAAGATCATGGACATCTTCACCAGCCAGCCCACTGTTGAGGCCATTACCGGCAAAGGTGAAACAAAATCGAGCGTGGTATTGAAAAGCGGCATCAATATGGACCTGCGCGTCGTCAATGATAGCCAGTTTCCATATACGCTGCACCATTTCACAGGCTCCAAAGAGCACCATATTCCACTGCGGCGGCGCGCGCTCAGCATGAATATGACCATCAACGATTATGGCCTCTTCCGTGGCAAAGAGCCGCACCTGGAATTGATACCCTGCAAAGACGAGGCCGATATCTATGCCGCGCTCGGCATGGCCTATATCGCACGCTTGTGCAGATGAGCGACCTGCGCGGCGTGCTGCACGCGCATTCAACCTGGAGCGATGGGCAGAACACCATACGCGAGATGGCCGAAGCCTGCATCGCGCGCGGCTATGCCTATCTCGGCCTCACCGACCATAGCAAGGTCGCGGCCTATGCAGGTGGATTGAACGAAGATGCCCTGCGCCGTCAGGGTGAGGAAATTGACCGCCTGAACAAAGAGTTCGCGGGCCGTATTCACATCCTGAAAGGCACCGAATGCGACATCCTGCGCGATGGAGCGCTCGATTTCTCGGATGAAACGTTGGCGAGCCTGGATTTTGTCGTGGCATCCATCCATAGCTTGTTCAACCTGACGCAGGAAGAGCAGACCCAACGCATGCTGCGCGCCATCTCCAACCCCTACGTCGACATCATCGGACATCCCACCGGGCGTATCCTGCTTGAACGAGAAGGATATAGCCTGGATATCGAGGCGGTCATCGACGCGGCCGCTGAACATGGCGTCTGCATCGAAATCAACGCCCACCCCTCGCGGCTGGACTTGGACTGGCGCTACCTGCGCCGGGCGCGTGACAAGGGCATCAAAATACCGGTTAATCCCGACGCGCACAGCATGGATGGATTAGATGTGATGCGTTATGGTATAAATATAGCTCGGAAGGGTTGGTTACGTCCCGGCGATGTACTGAACACCCTATCAACAGAAGCCATCCTCGCCTTCTTCCAAAGGCGAAGAAAATAGTCCACTAATGGCAGAGGCCAAAGAAGGAAATACTATCATGGCAGAACAAATTGAATTAGCGGTTAGCAAACGCGAAGTAACTGGAAAAGCGACCAAACGCTTACGCAAAGCGGGAATAATCCCGGCCAATATTTATGGACACCACGAGGCCTCAGAGGCAGTGCAGCTTGAAGCACTCGCGTTCGATGCCTTGCGGCGCGCGCATAAGACCTCCGGCATTATCTCACTACTCATGGATGGAAGTGGTGGTACTCAGACAGCGCTGGTACGTCATATCCAACGCCACCCGACCACCAGCAAGATACTGCATATCGATTTCTTCCGTGTGAGTCTGCGTGAACGTATCGTCATGAAAATCCCACTGCATACCGTCGGCGAAGCCCCCGGCGTCAAGGATGAAGACGGCGTATTGCTGCACCTGTTGGACACGCTGGAAGTTGAATGTATGGCCCAGGACATCGTGAACGAGCTAGAGGTTGATGTGTCCTCCCTGGCCCATATCGATGACATACTGTATACAAA
>VBHV01000417.1:0-4791 GCA_005881995.1 Chloroflexota bacterium
TGATTTGAAGTTAGTGCTAGCGAAGCCATAGCTGCTCTGTAAAGCATTGAAGAAAGGAAGACCATCACTCTGAGTTGCCAGAGTCAACTGTGACACCTTTGGGGCCAGTTGCGAAAGGGTGGTGATACCAAGCGACTGAGACCTAGTCTTTGAGGTGCAAAGGGCGTACCCATCATTCAATGGTGCCTGATCGAGCCAGGTAATGTGGAATTGTTGCTCGTAGGCGTTCTTGACAGTTTGATAATCCATATCGGGATTGTATGCCGACTTGAGGCCTAGCAGACTCAATCCAGTCCCTGTAAACTCTGGGTAGAGATCAACACTACCGCTCTTGATCGCAGCGAACAAGGTACCGTTGTCCCCGGAAGCTAATTTGGCGTTAACTGTGTAGCCAGCCTTCTGAAGCAGTAAAACATACATCTCACCAAGCAGGTGGCCATCGAGATCAAGCTTGCTCGCAACTGTTATCGGTACTTTTGTGGGCGCAGAGGTCTGGCCGGGGGTAGGCGTAGAGCCTCCACCTGTAGTACCACCGCATGCTGACAGGATGAGCATGGGAATGAGAGCGAACAGCAATAAGAACTTCGCTCCTGGTGAACGCTTGAGAAGAACCATTTCTTCCTCCTTAAGGTAATTAAGCCAATAAAGGTGTGCAGTACTAAGGTACCGCACGAAACTGTGTCATGCTTTGGCTGTCGCCACCTGCTCCTGTACTTTAAGACCTTGAGGAGTCAAGGCGGACTGCAGCCAACTCATAAACACTTCTACAAAGATTGCCAGAATAGCTACAGAGACTGCTCCAACGATGAGTTCTGTATTATTGCCGACGTTGATTGCATCTACAATGTAGTCTCCATAGCCCCCGGCAGCGATAAATCCACCTAGAGTAGCCGTCGCAATGATCTGCACTGCCGAGGTGCGGATGCCGGCAGCGACAAGTGGAGTCACAAGCGGAGCTTGTATGCGTGTCGCTATCTGCAAGGTCGTCATTCCCATGCCTTTAGCCGCATCGATCATAGCAGGGTCGACTCCGCGAATGCCTGTATAGGTGTTGAGCAAGATTGGCGGGATACCCAGTATAATCAAGGCGATAATGGCCGGTTTGAAACCGATACCCAAAGTAGGAACAAACGTGAGAAAGATCGCAATGATGGGAATCGCGCGAATCAGGCCGCTCAAGTTTACTGCGATAAATGCCACGATTGCATTGCGTGAGACCAATGCACCCAGGAGTACTCCGATGATAATTGCCGCAGCGATAGAAAAGCCGCAGAGCTTGAGATAGGCGATGGTTTCCCCCAGGTAGTCGTTACTGGGATCCTGGATGAAGCTGATGTATTGCATAGCGCGTTAACCCTCCCTTCTATGCGACAGACAGGGCGCTACGTCCCCGGCTTAGTCCTATCTGCACAGCCAACAACAGAAGATCAGCGAGGATGGCGAAGGCAGCTATGAGGATGGCGCCACCAGCAATGGCGTCGAGATCATAGACCGCGAGATTCTGGAAAATCAGATCCCCCAGTGTAGTCAGTCCTATAAATGAAGCCAGGGCTGCTATACCCACCGTGGTCACGGTTGCAATGCGGACGCCTGCGACAATGACCGGTAGCGCCAATGGGAGAGTGATGCGGAAAAGGATCTGAAGCGGTTTCATGCCCATGGCCCGGCCTACTTCAATGAGCAAGGGATCGATACCATTGATACCTGTCGCAGTGTTACGGATCAATACGAGCTGGTTATAGATAACCAGTGGGATGATAGCGGTTGTGGATGAACCGAATCCCGTAATGGGAATAAGGAAGGCGAATGCTGCAAGACTAGGAATGGTGTACAACAAACCTGAAATGCTGACCACGGGAAAGTAGAGTTGGCGGTAGCGGGCTACCAGGATGCCTATAGGGATGGCGATGATAAGCGAGATCAGCATAACGATCCCGACGAGTTTCAAATGCGCTATGAACAGATTAGGGATACTCCCCGGGTCTGACAGGTTGTAGTTGTTGGGTTGGAGTATATAGTGCATAAAACTGCCTCTCCTTTGGCAAGACGAATAAAGGACCCTTAAAGCACAAAATGCGCCCTCAACACGATACTTTATATTTTTGACTCTTCGGGCGTTGTTTCGTGGCTTCGTGTCCTGGTGATTTCCTGGTTGATGCTGGCGAGGGTGATATAACCGAGAGGCTCTTGTGTATCTTTATCTTGCACTGTGAGTGCGGAGGCATTGGTTTCGATGAGTTTCAACATGGCTTCAAGAAGGGTGGCATTCGAAGAACATGTTGGAAGGTCTCCCCAATGTGCCGAAGATACAGCCTCTGGTCTTCTATCCAGCGCATCAGTAACGGGTAGATACTCTATCTGGCGTAAAATACTATCCGCCCCGACCAGCTTGCGTACGTAATCATTGGCCGGATTTGCCAGTAGCTCTACCGGAGTTCCAAGCTGCTGGAGCTTCCCATCATGCATCACCGCAATCTGGTCGCCCAGCTTGAACGCCTCCTCGATATCATGAGAGACGAAGAGGATGGTTTTCCGTACATTTTGTTGAATGCGCAGCAATTCATCCTGCATGCGAGCGCGAGTAATGGCGTCGAGCGCGCCGAAGGGTTCATCCATCAAGAGAATTGCAGGATCGGTCGCTAAAGCCCGCGCCAGGCCGACGCGCTGCTGCTGTCCACCGGAGAGTTGACGCGGGAAGCGTTTGCGATACTCTTTAGGAGGTAAGCCCACCAGTTCTAATAACTCGTCGACACGCTGCGCCATGCGCTCCTTTGTCCAGCCTCCCGCGATCTCGGCTGTCACACGAACATTCTCACCGATATTCATATGGGGAAATAGGCATCTATGAAAATCTGGCCGGAGGTCGGTTCAATCAGGCGATTCACCATGCGCAGAAGTGTGGTTTTGCCGGAGCCAGAAGTACCGACGAGCATACACGTGTTGCCCTCGCGCACCTCGAATGTGACCGCATCGACTGCCGGTTTTGATGTGCCGGGGAATTGTTTGGTGATCTCGTGGAAAGCAATAGTTGCCATAGCGCTGAACTCCTTCTCTGTAGTACTACGGCGCTGCCGAAAAATATATCTCAAATTATATCTGATAAATTGAGGAATTGCCAATCGGGAGCTTATGCATTCGCATCTTCTTCAGGTGGGTTCAGTGGCAAACGCACGGTGAAGGTGGCACCTTTCCCTTGCTGGCTGGTGACTGTGATGGTGCCACCGTGCTGTTTGATGATCTGCCGAGCGCTTGACAGGCCAAGGCCGCTTCCTTTGATTTGCCCGGCTACATTCGCGGCGCGATGGAAGCGATCGAAGATATGGGGAAGATCGTCGGTGGGAATGCCAACCCCTTGATCTTCAACGCTCAGCACGGCCCATTGATCGCCTTCTTTCGTCACCTTCACGGTGATGATGCCACCTTCAGGGCTGTACTTGACGGCGTTGGATAACAGGTTGCCTAAAACTCTTTCCAGGCGTACTGTATCCCACCAGCCGATCAGCTCAGGCTCACCGATCTCGATATGGAAGCGGTGGCGCTGGGTGGTTTGCTGGTAGGAGATGACAGCCTGGTGCGCCAGCCTGACCAGGTCGGTTTCGCGCTGGTCAAGATTGAGCGGTTTGCCAATCTGGAGATGGGCAATATCGAGCAGTTCATTGATCAAGGTAGTCATTCTGGTTGCGGTCAGGTCGATTCTGGACAATCCATCGACGATCTGTGCTTGTTGCGCTTTGTCCGGCAGGTTCATGCGGTTGAGTATGCGTTTCAGAAGCTGCGCGAAGCCTTTGATGGTCGCGACGGGATTTTTCAAATCGTGGGAGACGATTGAGAATAATTCGTCGCGCAGGTGGATAGCGTCCTGGGCGTTCTGGTAAAGCCGCGCATTCTCGATAGTTGCCGAGGCCAGCTGCGCGAGTTGTAGCAGGATTGTTTCATCTTCTTCGGTGAATTCACCCTCGTATTTGTCAGAGAGTTGGAGCATGCCAAGTTGCTGTCCATCGCGCCCGGTGAGTGGGGCCGCCAGCCAACCGCGCATAGGAGGAAGTTTTCCCGCTCCCTTACTGAGATATTGCCATGCCGGATGCATCTCAAGTTCTGCCTGTGTCAGCCGTATTGGTTTGGTGGCGTTAAGAATAAGGGCGTGCGCATTCGAGTCAGGGGGCAGCTGACTGTAATCATGCCAGCGCGCATATTTCTCTGAGAACGAGACGACGGTGATGGGCTGTGTGCAGTTTTCGTCCGTGTTCATACTGGTAATGGCCTGATGCGCGCCGATGATCTCACGCGCTTCCCCGGTGATGCGGCGCAGGCGCTCATCGAGCATAGGAGTCGCCGTAATGATCAGCGAAGCATTCGCCAATCTCTGCAAACGGTCCGCGTGTTCCCTGGCACGCGAAGCAATCTCGCGGCGAATGCGTGCCAGTTCCAGGTGCGTGCTGACACGGGCAAGTAACTCCCTGGCAGAGAATGGCTTGACCAGGTAGTCATCGGCACCAGCTTGCAGCCCCTCAACGGAGGATTCTTCTCCCGCGCGGGCGGAGAGCAGAATGATAGGTATGGTGGCAGTGCGCGGGTCGCTGCGTAGAGCCTGTAGTAGCTGGAAACCATCCATCTCCGGCATCATTTCATCACTGAGTACGAGGTAAGGTAGGCGGGTGTGAGCAGCCTCCAGCGCCTCCATGCCATTGGAGACGGCTTCAACGCTCCAGTGTTCACTCAATAGACGTTCGAGGTACTCGCGCATGTCAGCATTCTCGTCAGCCAGCAGGATATGTTCGGCGGTAGTAGCCG
>VBHV01000417.1:4838-7662 GCA_005881995.1 Chloroflexota bacterium
GCTGGCAGGACGGAGGGGCGCAGAACGCTGGGATTGATGGGTAGCTTGAACTTTTGTCGCGCTAGCATTGGTTTCACTCTCCAGGAGCAAGCGCTGCGCCTCTTCAATGTAGTAGGCTGTGTCTGAGCCTATTGATTGGAGTTTCCTGGCAGCACGCAGACGATCAGCGGGCAAATGAGATGTGCCAGGTGGGATGCTGACGGTGAGGGTTGTTCCCTGGCCAAGGGCGCTTTCCACTTGCACAGTTCCGCCGTGCAGTCGCACCAATTCCTGCACGAGTGAGAGACCAATACCGGTGCCTTCATGAGTGCGAGCGTGGGTATTATGCACGCGGTGAAAACGTTGGAAGATAAGGGGGAGTTCTTCAGCCGGAATGCCTGTACCTGTATCTGCTACCTCAAGCTGCACCTGGTCACCGGTTGAGCGAAGCGCGACGGTAATCTGGCCCGCGAATGTGAACTTAAAGGCATTGGAAAGCAGGTTGAGGACGATCTTCTCCCACATCTCGCGATCCACGTACACCACTTCGGGTAACGGTGGACAATCCACCTCAAAGCGAAGTCCTGCCCTCTCAATGGCTGAGCGAAAAATGCTGGCGAGGTCGGTTGTGAGCGCGGCCAGGTCGGTTGGCTCGTATACCGCCTGGGCACGACCAACCTCGATGCGAGAGAAGTCGAGCAGGATATTGACGAGTTTGAGCAGGCGCAGGGCATTGCGGCGCACGATCTCAAGCCGTTCACGTTGGCGTGCCTGCAGGACATGGTCGGTGTCTGCCAACGCGTCTTCAATTGGCCCCAGCAGGAGCGTGAGCGGCGTGCGGAACTCGTGACTCACGTTGCTGAAAAAGATTGTTTTAGCGCGGTCCAGTTCAGCCAGCGCATCGGCCTGGGCCCGTGCTTCCTGGTAGGCGTGAACGTTGGCTACTGCGGCGGCCACCTGGCTGGCGACAAGTGTGAAAAACCCCTGGTAATGCTCGTTGAGCTGGAGTATAGGGCTGATACCTGCTACGAATAATCCGTATGGCTCTTTCTGTCCGGGGCGGATAATAGGCAAGGCAAGCGCAGATTGTCTCGTAGGGACGCGATCGATCGCGTCCTCGTAGTTTGGGAACGCGGGTAGGTGTTCAGGTCCGAAGAGCCCCGCAACTTTTGTTACGAATGCGGCCTGGCCCGTATGGACAGCCTGCGCGAGAGGCCATACTTCATCTTGTTCATCCAATGTTGATAAATTGATCGGGGGAGGGCTGATCGGTGCGCCATCTACAAACCCTGATACACCTACGAGCCTGGCTTGTTTTCCATCGCTATCCAGCAAATAGAGCAGGGCAAAAGGAATATCGGCGGTATTCTTCTCCAGGACTCTAGCGGCAATCTGGCAGGCATCCTCCGCCGTTTGCGCATCATACGCGCTTGTCGCTAGCTCGCGCAGGGTATCCAGGCGCCGCTCACTGAGCACTTGCTGGGTTGTTTCAGTTACAGCCGTGAAGACGCCGCCGATCCCGCCTGATTCGTCGCGAATGGGGCTATAAGAGAAGGTAAAATAACACTCTTCGGGGTATCCATTGCGCTCGAGCAGCACCCGATGATATCCCAGATTTCGGGCCAGCATTCCCTACCGGGCTGCCCCATCGCCATAGGATGTTTTGTTGCGCCGAGCATAGGGCGGTATGCATCATTGTAGAGCTTGACAAGCTCAGGCCCCCACCAGATGAGCATCGGGAAGTGCGATGCCAGGCAAATACTGACGGCGGTACGCAGGCTCTGCGGCCAATTCTCCACGGGGCCTAGACGGGTCTTTGACCAGTCCATAGAGCGCATCAGCGCTCCCATGTCGCCACCACCGGCGAATACCCCATCTGCTGTAGGTGCTTTTACCTGCTCGGACAAGCCGTCCATCTTTTTCCTCATTTTTCTCAAGAAATACATAGCTTATGGTAGTAGAAGTGAGGAGGTTAGTCAAGCAGAGCCATTGACCAATTTACGCATTTACCCAACCCAGGGCTTCTTTTGAGAAACCTGTTTACCAAGCCAGGACGACCGCGAGGGTCGCCCGTACAATATCTATTACATGTTTTACTCGATAAGCGCGTATTGTACGGGCGACCCTCGCGGTCGCCCTGGCAGGCACCCAGGCAGGCACCCAGGCAGGCATCCAGGCAAGCATCCAGGCAAGCATCCAGGTGGTCGCCCTGGCAAGCATTCGACAAGCGTTCAGGCGGGCATTCAGGGAAGCATCCTGGCAAGCGATCTTAATGGTTTCTTTACAGCAAAAACCCCCAAGCGGGGCTGTTTTACCGTTTATCTTTGTATGTCAACGTGTCGTTTCGTATATTTTTCTTAGTAGAGCGGAGAGCTACATGCAGCACACCTTTCTACGCAAGCTTGGAATTGTCTGCACCACTATTGCCTTAATTGGCGTCAGCATTGTAAGCGTTGCGTTAATTGCACGGGCCAGACAAAATCAGCCCTATGCGCTGACTACACAAATCCCCCCCCTTGTCAGTCGAGCACACCTGGTTGGACCTGCCGATGCTCAACAGCAACTCAATCTATCGGTTGGCTTGCAGCTACGGAACAAGCAGGAACTGGCGAACCTGCTGAGCGAACTCTCTAACCCACGATCCCCGATGTATCATCAGTATCTCACGCCGCAGGAGTTTGTCGCTCAGTTTGGGCCTACAGCCGACCAGGTACAACAGGTCAAGAACTATTTACAACAACAGGGATTGACGATTACTAGCGTTTCTCCAAATGGTTTGTTGATTGATGCCAGGGCAACGGTTGCTCAGGCGGAATCGGCCTTTTCAGTGACGATCAACAATTAC
>VBHV01000418.1 GCA_005881995.1 Chloroflexota bacterium
TATCACGACTGCCGCCAGGCCACTCACGTCAGGCGTATAAACCTGGCCAAGCTGCTCAATGACGCCGTATGCCGCTAAACCAAGGGCTATGGGCGCCGCCAGTAACTCTGCTATATTCAGGAAAAAGGCGCGAATGGCGCTGCTCGCGCCATCGGGATCGTTATGCATATCGCGGCGTATCAGCCAGTAGTGCAGGCCACCCAGCAGGCCGGCGATCAACCACGACACGCCAAAAAACACGCTGCCCTGTACAATTACAGCGGTAGCAGGGCTGGCTCCATAGCTACCTCGCAAAGGAGTAAACGCGAGCAGGGGTTGCAAGAGTAGTCCCAGGCCAATGGCAGCGAAGATGAGCATCGCCAGGAAAACGGTGTAGAGATAAAAGCGATAAAGATTGTGAACCATAATTCCCTCCTGATGAAAGCGGTCTCATTGAGCTTTCATACGAGTATCTTATCGCATTGCGGCAGCCCTGGCATGGGTCACATGTCACATCTTGCCCTCGATAGTTCTTCCTGTGCCATAATGGAGTATGACTGCATAACCCCGTTGAAGAGGTGTGAACGCCATGAACCCTTTCGAGAGAATAGTTAAGAAAAACCAGCCGCATCCTAAAGTCGATTTGACTCAGGGACGGAGTATCGCCTACTCACGCAGCAGCACCAGGCGGCTCATGGAATTGATAGATGCGAATGTGCACGGCAACGTGCATGGGGGCGTCATCATGCGCATGGTAGATGAATCCGCCGCGATTGTCGCCATTAAGCACAGCCAGTCTCCCAGGGTTGTCACCGCCAGGGTTGAGAGATTTGATTTCCTGGCTCCCGCTTTTATCGGTAACGTGGTGACTATAAACTGCGAGATGAACTTTGTTGGGCGTACCAGCATGGAGGTTGGTGTCGAGGTCCTGGCGGAAGACCTGAGAACCGGAGAAGTGCGTCACATTGCCAGCAGTTATGTGATCTATGTAGCGCTAGATGAGAACCGTAAACCAAGCCCCGTGCCTCCCCTGGTGCCTGCTGATGCCGAAGAGCAAGCGATTATCGAACGGGCGCGTATACGCCGTCGGCACAGGCAGAAAATAGATGAGGAATTAAAGCGAGCAGATGAAGTAAAGGACTCTGGGGAAAATGAAACTCAGGGGAGTCAGAATGCTAGTTGACCGGTGCCTGGATGGGTGATGGCCTCGGTAGGTCCGACCTTACCCTGTGCAGCCGCCCTGCGTTTCCTTTGCCAATCTCGCAAGGATCTGTGCATGATTGCCAGCCAGGACGTATCCTGCTGGTGGGCGGCGAAGAGCGCCCACCCGATCTTCGGCAAGTGCGGGCTGTGGGGATAGATCAGGTAGCGGCTCTCCCAGCTTGGTTGGAATTTCTGCTTGAACTTGAAGAGCGACTGGCTCTGTTTGACATAGCCGTACCGCTGCGTCAGGAAGTCAATGATGCTGTCGATCCCTGTTTGATCCTCCTGATTAATATTGCTCATCGGGGCCAGACCAAGGCTGACCACCTCGGCTCCTGTACTCTTCAGATAGTCGATGGAGCAGGAGAGTAACAGTTCCATACAGCCTGGAGCAGCCTTTTCGGCACGGCGCATCAGGTCAAGCCCCCAGCCACGACGCCCGTAAATTGGGACGAAGGTCACAAAGGCGTGCACCCGGTTGGTGCCGTCAACCGCCAGTGCGCTCACCTGCTCATCGTCCTCTTGCATGTCAAAGTGCCCCATACTGAACCCCATCTCCGACCCGCCTTTGTTGGCCAGCCACGCCCATGAGATTAACTGCATCTGGAAGAGCTGCTCGGCATGCTCGATCTGCCCGTGGTAGAACACGATGCGTACTCCTTCTTTCTCGGCCCGCCGGGCACTGCTGCGCACATTTGCCATCGCTTTGCCTTTGAGAGTGAAACCATCAGTGTTGATGACCGCG
>VBHV01000419.1 GCA_005881995.1 Chloroflexota bacterium
ATGAATGCCTTCCTGCACCAGTACCCGTGCCAGGGCCAGAGATTCCTCAACAGTCTCTGGCCCATCATCGATGCCGGGCAAGATATGCAGATGTGTATCGATCATGGTGATTTCCTCAATCATGCTCTCTAGTCTACAGTGTACTGATCACTCAAAACCGCCGCAACGGTTCGGCTACCCACCGTGATAATCAAGCCCTACACTCAAATCCTTATCCCATGATTCGGTCAGTATAGCAGCGTGGGTACCACTGGACACGAACCCTCCGAGCTTAGCGGTCACATTCGCCCTTAACGGGAGCATCACCTGCACTTTCAACATGCGCTGCGCCCCGGCTTGTCTTTGCAGCAAATATTGATAATGCCAGCCATTTGCATCCTTCTTTGCAACGCTGTAGCTGGTCCATACCAGCGTGATGGTAAGGGTCTGCCCATAGATAAGCGAGAAGAATCCTTCCCATACCTGGCAACCAAAGGCTGTACTCGCCCCACGCGGGTGCCAACCATCCTGCGCGGACAACGTACTCCCAGACGGTGCATAGACACGAACGTAGTCTCGATAGAGATGCACACCGTAGTCACGACCCGGCAGCGTCCAGGCATAGCTAATAGTGGTGCGATGAACGGCATTTCCCTGCTCATCGATGGTCACCTGGTCATTCACCGTCGTAACGATAAAACTGTTCGCTTTATTGGGTGAGACATTGGTATCCACGATAAACAGGTGGTCTCCTGGCGGCGATTGAATTGTCCCATCAAGATGAAGGAGTTGCAGCACATTTTCTGCCCCGCCCGCGTCAAAATAGACCTCCACGTCCTTTGTTCGCAAGGCATTGGTCAGTACGTGCAAGAATTGCGGCATAGCTGAGGATGAAAGCTGCTGCACACGTGCCAGGAAATGCTCTGCCAGCAGTTCCATGAAGCGTTTGCGCTCCGATGAGTGCCCATCGGGCGAAGGAATGTAACTGCTCCCTTCACCGGCCGCTCTTCCCCCCAACTGGTGAAAATGGATCAGACTAACCAGATTCTGCGCGGTCACCGTTTCTTGGTATTCTGGAACATAGATTGGCCCGGTAATGGCAAGCGCTTGCTGGATGAGCGCAGGGGTAATGGCAATGACCCCCAGGACAGGAACATTGCCACCCTCACGTTGATAGTTTAGCTCCCCGTATCTTGCCGCCGTTGGAAAATCAGCGTCGAGGTTGGAGTCGCGAAAACTCCAGCTTTCCCATGCCAGGTAGTTTGGGAACCACGAGTACGCCGGGGGATAAGGGATACGCTGGCCTTTCAGCGCGTATGGATGATCAAGCAAAACCACATCGGTTATGCGCGCGCTTGTCAAGCGTCCACCAGAAAAGGTGGCAATGCCATAGTTTCCAATGAACCCGCCGGTTGGCCTCAGTTCAGTCGAGTCAAGGACTTCCACCAGGTAATGCGCCGGTGTACCGATCCCCAGCATCGCTGGCAGAAACGGGAGCAGCTTTCCAGCGGCGTCAAGCCATGTCCGCAGCGTTGGCAACTCACTCTGAAATGTTGTTACCATC
>VBHV01000420.1 GCA_005881995.1 Chloroflexota bacterium
ACCACAGGAAGCCAGCAGCATGATGAGCAAGGCGCATAGTGCAACAAGTTGGCTCATTCTCTTCATTGCTTTACTCCCACCTTTGCATCGCTACTGGTGCTATCTCCACTTACCTCATCCATTTGGAGGTCGCCACTTTCATACTCTTCCATAAAAGCGGGTCGCCTGCGTTGCACTCCAACGAATGGAAGCCACCAGTTGAGATTACCCAGCAAGCGCATAGTAGCTGGGACGAGCAATCCACGCACCAATGTGGCATCGAGTGCGACGGCTAACGCCATCCCCAGGCCCAGCGCCTTGACCAGAATCATGTCAGCCGTAGCAAAACATGCGCTTACCACAATTACAATGACAGCGGCGCTGGTGATGATACCGCCGCTGCGCTGCAGGCCAAGCGCTACCGCCTGGGTATTATCCCCTGTCTGCCAGTATGCCTCCTGCACGCGCGAAAGCAGGAAGACCTCGTAGTCCATCGAGAGACCAAACAGCGAGCAGAATAGGAGAATTGGACTGGACGCTTCAACAAACTGCAGCGGAGTAAAGCCCAGGAACTGGTGCAGGAAACCATCCTGGAAAATGATCACTAAAGCTCCATAGCTCGCCAGGATTGAAAGTGTATTCATGAGAATGGCTTTCAGGGGCAGAACGAGTGAACGGAAGAACAGGAGTAAAACAATATAAGTCGTGATAGCTACTATAAGAACGGCTATAGGAAAGTCTGTGTATAATGTATGCACATAATCGATGTTGCCAGCCGTGCCGCCATCGACGAGCACGGTCATACCATTGCCGGGAGGCGTGTTGCGTATGGTCTGGACAAGATCAAGGGAATGCTGATCGAGCATGGTGAATTTGCTAATGACCTGGATCATGGTAGTATCGCCTGCTACCGACGTTTTTAGAAAAGCCGCCAGGTAGGGATCGGTCACGAGTTGAGTATGCGCGTACAGTAGCTCGTACTGATCGAGGGTGAAGCGGGGATCGGCGCTGACGATGCTATCCACACGCGCAACACGAGGATCGACCTCTATACGCTGCACATAGGCATAGAGATTACGAATATTGTCGGGTGTGAGTACATCCCCGTGCGTCTGTACCGCCAGAAGAATAGGTGTGGTATCCTGCGCGTTAAAACGGCTATTGAGCAGATCATATGCCGCGCGCGATGGGACAGTCGATGGCAGGATAGAGGCATCCGGCGCCGAGAAGCGTACACCTGCGAACGGTAATCCCAATGAGATCATGAGCAACAAGACGGGAACCAGCACCCGCACAGGATAGCGCATCACCAAATGGGAGAGGCGATACCAGAATCCACCGTGTACTCCGGCGGGGTCTGGAACAGTTCCCCTTGCAGTCGCCTGTTCCGCGCTTCGCTTGCGAAATCTCGGAAGGCGAACAGGGAAGGCATTTACACGTGTGCCCAGAATAGCCAGCGCTGCGGGCAAGAGGGTAAGCGCGGCCATCACTGCCAGAAGCACAACCAGTACGCCACCCATACCGACGGAGCGCAAAAAACTGACGCGGAAGAAGACCAGGCCTACCAGTCCGATCGAGACCGTGAAGCCTGAAAAGGTGACGGCGCGCCCGGCGGTGTGCCCACGCGCGAGTTCCTCACGGAAGCGACTTACCATGAACAGCGAATAATCGACCCCTAGCCCCAGTCCGAACAGAGTGGTGATGTTCAGTACAAAAATGGAGAGTTCGGTGAGATGTCCGAGCCCAAAAATGAGGGCCAGTGAGACGATAACTGCGCCTCCACCGACAAGGGCGGGAAGCATAGCGGCAACAACTGAACGAAAAACGAGCAGCAGGGCAATGATGGCGAACGGAAAGGCCAGCATTTCTGCACGCCGCAGGTCGCTTTCACTGACTGACTGGATGTCTTCATAGAAAACCGGGCCACCGCCGATACTTGTATGCAGATCGGGCACCGGATGCAAACGCCGTTCAAGTTCCGGCAAGAGTTTGGGCGCGCTATCGGGATCAGGCTTGAGCAGGACATTGACGTAGGCAGCGCGGCGATCTAACGAAATCTGACGCGGATTATCTACAAAACTAACGACGCCGGATACTTCCGGCATAGTCCGCACTCTGGCCAGCGCTTGCTGAGACTCTTGTATAAATTGCGGGCTATCGGCGGTATCATGCTGGCTGGTAAAGATGACCTGCACAACCGTCAGGTCCAGGTGCAGCTTTTGCGCCAGGAGAGTGACAGCACGCTCCGACTCTATATCCGGTGTGACGAATCCGCCCGAGTGCAATATGCTGTTGGCTTGCGGCGCAAACGGCAGTGCCACGGCGATTGCGACCATCCAGAAACCCACGATCAACCAGCGATAGCGGGTGGCTAACTTGCCTAGATGGTAAAACATGCTCATACCTTTCTCTGGAGGACGCGGTTATGCCTTCTTCTTATATCTTTGACGCCAGCAATTACTTTCTGAGGTAACAGACTTATTATTCAATCAACGCAGCAATTCGCACCCCTCGACGCATGCACCAGGTTGTAGTATGATGTTGGCACCCAGGGTACTGATAAACTGTTCAAACACCTTTATCATATCAATAGGGCTAATATGGCGGTATGTCAAGGGGAAAGGCAGCCTTTTTATGGCAAAACCAACAAGTAACCAATCGAGCAAGGCCCCGCCGAAGGACGAGCCGATCAAGGTGATTGCCGTCAACCGGCAGGCGTATCACGATTACTTCGTCGAGCGCACTATTGAGGCGGGCGTCTCACTGGTCGGCACTGAGGTTAAATCGATACGTGATGGCAAGGTCAACCTGCGCGGCTCCTATGCCATAGCGCGCAACGGCGAACTATGGTTGGAAAACGCGCATATCGCCGTCTATGAACACGGCAACCGCTACAATCACGATCCCATGCGCAACCGCAAATTACTGCTGCACCGGCGCGAAATCGAACAGCTCCAGGCAAGGGTCGCTACCAAAGGGCTGACGCTCGTCCCGCTCAAGCTGTATCTCAAGGGGGGCAAGGTCAAGATTGAATTGGGCCTGTGTCGTGGTAAGAAGCTCTACGATAAACGAGAAGCGATTGCCGAGCGCGATGTGAAACGCGAAATCGAGCGCGTCATCCGGAAAGGGTAATGCTTCTAGCTTGTAACTGGAAATAGATTGAACTCAATACTACCCCAAAGAGCAGGTCGATGGGAAAAGTTGCCAGGAACTCTCCAAATGAAAGAGAGAAAGGCGACGGGGCGTGCTTCATGATATTCGTCAGCAGCAGCGAGAAGATGAGCCACCAGATAAAACCGAGTAGGAGGCCTGAGAGGAGCGCGCGATTGCTCGTGACACCCCTCTCTCTTTGAAGCGCCCCAAAGATGAGGCCAAACACGCCCCCTAATAGGATGAGCAGAAAAAAACCGGCGAAGCGGCTGATTGTCGTGTCTGCAATGGTGATGCCAAACCAGCGCAATGCATCGGGCAGTGTGCGCCCTGGCGTTCCATCAGTCACAAAGTTAAGTGTTGCCAGGACGAGGCCGGCCGCAAGTCCTGCAAGCAAGCCTCTACGAATGTTGTTCATGCGCTCTTCTCCCTGGTGCCTTATACGAACCAACTCAGCAGTCGGGCGACGCGATTGTCGTTTGCCGCGGCTTCTAAACGAGGGGCGAGCCACGCATCAATACCCATGCGCCTTCCCGCCGGAATAGCAGTCAAGGCCAGACACAGCAGGACGAGCATGCCATACGTCCAATACCAGTCCACGTAGCCAAGCCCCACATACAATTGAGCGGCGAGGATAGTGCCAAGAATGGCCCCGAAGCGGGTGAATATCCCGAACATCAGGCTAAGAGAGACGAGTAATTCTGCCGTCCAGACGCCTGCTGCTAACGGTACGAAGAGCGTACAGCCAGAGGGGGTGCTTAAGCTTGTACAGCCAGCCAGAAAGGTATGTTGAAGGAGAGCGCCATACCCAGGGATAATGGCGTGTCGTGATTCAAGTACAATGTATTTGTAGAGTCCGGCGAAGTCAGGTGGCATCTTCCAGAAAAGCTGCTGGAACCAGAGGTAGCCGACAAAAATACGGATCAGTGCAAAACCTGCAATGCTGCGTTCGCTTAGTATGACAGGAGCGAGCACGGTACTGCCCGCCTTCACTCTTGTGGCCGCAAACTGGTTGCGGTCTCTCTCTGAGGATGAGATGTCCATAGGATGGCTCACTCCTTTTATGAGTATGTATGCGGATACACTCTGTGAACACGAAAACAACAGCACTTATTTGCACAGCATACCATGATAGTCTTGGGAACGTTCAGTTATGCCCGGCCTAAGAACGCTGAACACGACGCAAAATGAGTATTCCAGTGTCAATTTTTATGCAGGCAATTTAGCCCAAAGTCATGATCTCAGGCTCAATATTCGCCGCCTGCGACTCAGCGTCATCCTTTGTCTCAGCCTTATAAGCATACTGTTCGGGACGGCCACCGGGGAATAGGAACATGGCCGCCAGCCCGAGCAGGGCAAGGACGAACATGAGTG
>VBHV01000421.1 GCA_005881995.1 Chloroflexota bacterium
GTGACGAGGTTTCTACAGAGAAGAGAGAATCATCCTATACCAGTCCGGGAAAAAAGTCCTTTTTCATCTGCTTCGGGTTGACCTGCAGATTTTTGAGGATGGTTTCAGTCGCTCTCACCATGTCCGGGGGGCCGGAGAGATAGAAGGTACGCTCTTGATAGTCAGGAACCAGTTTGCTAATCATGCTGGTATTGATTCGGCCTGTGAGACTACGCCAGTTGCGGGGAATAGCTTCGGTATCGGTCAGTGTGCAGAAGACACGGATACCGAGCAGCCTCTGCGCCTGCGTCAAGACATCCATATAGGCAATTTCATTTGCCGTTTTATTGGCATAGAACAGGACGATGTCGCGTGGCTCCTTCGTGTCGATGAGGTATTTCAACATGCTTCTGAAGGGGGTAATGCCGATACCGCCTGCGATGAACACCAGCTTTTGATGGGGATCTTTGGGCAGCGTAAAGTCTCCGGTGACCTGGCCTGCAAGCATAGTTGTGCGGTTATCCAGTCTGAGCAAAGCTCTCTTGAAGCTGCTGCCCTTCGGGTAAAAGCGTACTCCCAGGCGAAGATTTTCCTCGGTCGGCGATGAGGCCAGCGTAAAGTAGCGACGATTGCCCCTGCTGTCTTTCCGTGGGTGCGCAAGCGTAAATTCCATATATTGCCCCGGCTCGAATGCCAGCCGGAGAGATGGCTTGAAAACGAAATCAACGATATTGGCCGCAATTGTGCTTTTCCTCCTCAGCTTGAGCATCACTTTGTGCTTTGGACTGATCATATAGGAGTAGAAGTTGCCGACGACCAGCGCCAGTTCAGGGGTCGAATAGATCGGGCCGACATGCATCTGGGGAACAAACAAGACGCCAACAATGATGGCATAAATATCCCTCAGTTTTTGCGTGGGTGGCATGGTCAGCGGCTCCGTGAACATAATCGCGGCAAAGAAAAAGAGCGGCGACTCTACCAGCAACTGTTGTAGCTCTTTCGTGAGAGAAAGCCCCTGCACCACACTGACGATACAGATCGTCACCAGCGAGGTCAGAATAAAGAGGCCCACTATCCTTTCCTCGTGCAGTTTGCGCACGAGCAGGAAGCCGCCGATCAGCACGGCAGGCAGCATACTTGCCGTACCAACCCACCAGCTCGCGCTCTCCCCAAGCGTAAAAGCGGTGATGACGACGGCAATGGCGGCAGGATTGAAGAGATGCTTGTTGTAGAGCGAGAGCACGTATTTGGAAGACATGGCCAGAATCGCGGCCCAGCCCAGAAACTGGAGATCAGCCAGCGATTTGGCCGGGGCGATGATCAGCGCGAGGATGAGCGCGGTAATAGAGGCCGACTCCACGTTGGTTGGGACTTTAAAGATGGCGGCGAGCAGCCAATTGGCGGCCCAGCACATCACGACGAGAAAGGTGGTTGAGAGCAGCAGCGCCACGGGCGAGAATGAGAATTGGTGAAAGTACGCCAGGATGGCCGCCATGCCGATCAGCCCGATCAGGACATAGAGCACCAGGCGATACATGGTAATGCGATCCAGAAAGTAATCAAGAAATTTTGTCATCGCTCAATACAAACCTTTCAAAGCCGCTGGTATACGTTGCTCGTGCGGAATAATCGATCATATAACCTTCAAACCCCGCTAACTGTTCTAGAAAGTAGATGCCCCTTTTCCCCATCGCAAAAGCCGCCGTGGCGAAGCGATCAGCCTCGTAGACATCGGGGCCAATCACAGTCAGGCTCACAATATCCTGAATTGGCTTCTCTGGCTGATGTGGATTATAGACATGCTGCCCACGAATCGCGGTGCCGGAAGTGGCGACACCCTTATCCGTGATCGCCAGCACCTTCACATTCTCAGTGCGGTTGAACGGGTTGCGGATGCCGATGCGCCAGGGATGGCCGTTGTTCGTACCCGCCACCTGGATATCACCACCGGCATCAATATAAAAATTGACAAATCCCGCCTCTTTGAGCAGTTGCGCCGCCTGGAAAATGGCCCAACCCTTAACGATACCGGACGGGTCGATGAGGCCATCATGCTCGATGTCGAAGTAGCCCTGCGTTTCCTGCCTGGTTTGCTCGCCCAAGGCCAGAATCGTTTTCACAGCATCGCTAGACGCCTCTTCAGCCAGCTCGCCCCGATTGATTTTCGAGATCTCGCTCTCTTCTTTGTAGTTGCTAATGGTCTGATCAATGGAGCGAAAGTAGGCAAAGACCCGTTCTATATCCGCCTCTGTGGCGTTGTCATCAAGAATTTCGACAGTAATGGGCATACCCATCAGTAGTTGGAGTCGTTTCATGTGTTATGCCTGTGCCTGTGAGAGTGCATTGGAGAGCGACTGGATGAACGCATTACTTGTATCAGTGGCCCCGCTCACAATATCGACTTTTGTGCTCTGCGCCTGGATGGCCTCATTGATGAGGATGGGGTCCGCGTAGCTATTGATCTGTACCGAGCGATTCCTCTCATTGGGATACTGCAAAAACTGCACGCTGGTTATTTTGCCGTTCTGAATGACCACTTGGATCTGCACCACTCCCCATTGTGCATCAGCCACGTTTCCCGTATAAGTACCGTTCTTATAGGTTGAACCCGATGGACTGGTCGCCCCAGGTGTCGGTGTCGTCCCAGGTGTCGCCGTTGAACTCGACGAGGAGCGCGAGGTCGGTGTGGCTGTCGGCACAATGGCAACAGGAGCGGCCTGCGCGTGAAGAAAGCAGTAGAGAACAAAAATGCCGATAAGAATCGCTGAAACAACCATTTTTTTCATCGTATGGTTTA
>VBHV01000129.1 GCA_005881995.1 Chloroflexota bacterium
ATTCTTCTCCACTATCCGTAGGGGCGCCATGTACCGTGCCCGTGTTGGCACTGGCACTTTCTGCTGGAAAGGTCCGGTGTATCGCGCCCGCGAGATACCCTGCGCTTTCTGCTGGAGAGGCCCGGTGTATCGCGCCCGCGTCATGCATAGCTACTGGAGAAGTCCTGCGCAGGATAGCTTTGACACGGCTCACGACCTCGCGGGGACTGAAAGGCTTGACGAGGTAATCATCGGCTCCCAGTTCCAGGCCCTCGATGCGGTCCTCTTCCGATTGACGAGCGGTGAGCATAAGGATAGGCGTATTGGCCCAGGCACGAATACGGCGGCAGACCTCCATGCCATCGAGCGCGGGCAACATCAAGTCAAGAATCACCAGGTCGGGGTGTTCGCGGGCATGTAATTCTAGCCCCGCTGCGCCGTCACTGGCGATCAGGGTAGTAAAGTTGGCCTGTTCCAGGTAGAGCCGGAGAATCTGCGCGATATTTGCTTCGTCTTCAATAATCAGAATTTTTACCATGGTCTACTATTCTCTCTTCACCTATCATCATACAGCATTTAGTGTACAGAGAAAAGATCAAAAAACATGCCGGGAATATGTAAAGTTTCTGTAAGATGTCCTCTACCCTCTCCGCGAAATGCTTTCGCACAACTTACAGACATTTTACAGTTCTCTCGTAGTTTTCTGACATATTTGCGCTACACTCTCGGCAGATGCATATGAACCGTAATGTTTTTAAGCGAATATAGGGCCCTGTGTCCTTATTCCGACTGCAAACGGACTGCGTCCTAGCCTACGGCTCATGCAGTCGGAAAGGCATGATGTATCGCGCCCGTTTGTACGAACTACACCAGGAGGATGACTACTATGCAAAATCCGTATGTCGATGATGAAAATACACCATTGCCAGATCAAACCCCACAATCCCCACAATCTCAGCAATCTCAGCAATCTCCACAATTCCCACCATCACGGTCGTATTCATACCTGAATGAGCAATATGGACAATTTGGGCAGCCGCAATCGATGCCGCCTTCCTACCAATCCCCTCAGCCATCGCACCAGCCCGCGCCTGGACAATTCCAGCCACCCCCGGCAGCGTCAACGCCAACGACGCGCCCCTCTAGGGGGCTGCGCACCGGCGCGCTCCTGGCGTTGACCGCACTGCTGGCCATCGTCTTTGGCGTTGGATTGTTTGCGGGCTGGCAATTTGGCAGGACAGCCACCATTTCCAGCCCTACCAGTTCCAATAGTAGTAACACCGCCCTCCAGCAGGGGAACACCTCGTCTACGGTTCCCGCGCTGACCGGCAATAATCTAGAGGCGGTGCGCGAAGCGGTGGTGGCGAAAGTGCGCCCGGCTGTCGTGCAGGTGAATGTCGCAACGGGCAATGGCAACGCCATCGGTTCGGGTGTGATTATTGATGCCAGAGGCTATATTGTCACGAATAACCACGTAGTAAACGGCGCGCAGAGTCTTGAGGTAGTACTCTTTGATGGAACGCGGCTGCCAGCCCAACTGGCGGGAACCGATGCCGCCGATGACCTGGCGGTTATCAAGGTGACGCCGCCTAAGAACGGTTTGACCACCCTCAAAATTGGCGACTCATCCAAATTGCAGGTTGGTCAGGACGTGCTGGCGGTTGGCAACCCATTGGGAATCACGCAGACCGTCACAAACGGCATCATCAGCGCCCTGGGCCGCAGCGTCTCCGAGGGACAGGGCGGCGCGACAATACCCGACGCCATTCAAACCGACGCGCCCATCAATCCTGGCAATAGCGGCGGCGCGCTGGTAGACCTGCAGGGGAACCTGATCGGTATTCCCACCCTGACTGCCATCGACCCGGAATTTAATACACCTGCCAATGGTGTCGGCTTTGCCATCCCCTCCAACCGCGTTGCCTTTATCGTGCCGCAGATCATCCAGAATGGCGTAGTCACCCATACGGGGCGGGCCGTGCTTGGAATACGCGCCACCAGCGTTGATGCCTCGCTCGCCGCGCAAGACCACCTCGCCGTCGATCATGGCGCGTTGATTGGCAGCCTTGTCTCTGGTGGCCCGGCGGCATCCGCGGGCTTGCAGGTCGGTGATGTAATCGTGCAGATCGATAACAAAGCCGTAAACGATCTCTCTTCGCTGACCGATGCGCTGCTGACTAAAAATCCCGGTGATACTGTTGCGGTACACATCTATCGCGGCAGCCAGCAATTGACTATCAATGTGCAACTGGGCGAGTTGCAAGCGGGGTAAATACAAGAATCGCTTCTCCTGCGCTGCCGCCCGGGCGATGAGCGTGGCAATCACATCAGGATGAGAAACCATGGGCACATGGATTGAGACGACCGATGAGATGGTTGCCCCGCACGCTGGATCCTCATCGAGGAAGAGGCGCGTGTAGCTCTCCGGTTCAGCCAGGGCCAGCGCTCGCTGAAGAACAGCCAGCGCCTGCTTCTGCCATCCCTGTGCCTGCAAGGCAAGGGCTTGCAGTATAAGTATCTCGATGACGCTTCCTCCGCGTGCGTTGCGCTCAGCATCGTGCAAGAGCCGAACCAGCACTGCAGTGCCTCTGGGCAATGCGCACCGTGCCAGGCTGAGATACTCTCGTTCGCGGGGATAACTCTTTTCCTCATCGGAGGCGGAGAGGCCGCTCTCCTCCACCCAGCGCACGGCTGCCTCCAGGTTGCCGTGTGCGAGCTCTAACTCTGCCTGCACTGCTGCTGCCCAGGCCAGCAGGCGTGGCACGAAGTGACGCTGGTCGGCCAGTTCTGCGAATGCGGAAAGAGTCGCCAGTGCTCCCTGGAAGTTCCCGCGTGCCTGCTGGAGACGGGCAAGCGCTGTATACCCGAGTGTGACAATTTCAGCATAGACAGTCAGGGTTCCCCTGGCCAGGTCCATTCCTTGCGTAAGATGCTGCTCAGCCTCGTCCAGCTTATTCCATTCGCGCAGCAGGTCGCCCATGCCGAAGTAGTAGTCCGCACTGTTGACCAGGGTCTGGAGTCTCTCCCGTCCTGGTGTCACCTGCATCGCCTGCTCATAGGTGTGAGCGCCCGTGCGCAGCCTGCCTTGCAGCACCTGCTGCCGTCCAGTGAAGAGATCATTCCAAATTAGTAGTAGCTGGCTCCAGATCGGCGGCCCGGTGCAGGGCACGAAATTGGAGGGTTTTCACGTTGGCCTCCGACACGCCCATTCTCTGCGCGGTCTCCTTCGCAGAGAGTTTGAGCAGAAAACGGCAGGTTAAGACCTCCCGATCACGTTCGGGTAGCTGCTGGAGGATACGCTGTAATTGTTCTGCTGCGCTGTCGTTCGCTCCCAAGAAGACATCCTCGGTGGGGCCTTCCCATCCGACTTCCAGGAGCACGTCCAGCGAGCTGGTAGGGGTGCGATAAAATGCTCTCCAGTAATCGACGACCGTTGTGCTGGCGACCCGGAGGAGCCAGCTTCGTATGCTTTGAGAACTGCGTTGGGAATCGAGATGGCGAACCGCTTTCAAGAAGATCTGCGAGGTCAGATCTTCGGCCACTTCCCGATTCTTCACCTTGATGTAGACGAAGTGGTAGACACGCGCAAGATTCTCCTGATAGAGCGTCAAAAATTCCTGAGTGTTCGGGTTGACCTGTTGCTGTGTTGCGCACATATTCATTGTTTTATCACTTTTTGAGCAGTGCTCTGATCCTCTGCAATATACCAGAAGTATAACTGGTGCAATGGAAAGCTCGCATCGGTTATACTTCGCATTTGGCAGGCCTTTTTTTGCGTTTGTAGGCATGCCGGTATGCGAAGAATTACCCATGCCTCCCTACTGGCTCGCTAAACTAGCCCTTGACGGATAGCAAAGGCCGTAGCGGCAGCCCGGTTCTCGCTGTTCGTTTTGTTGAAGATATGGGTCAGGTGGTGCGCAACTGTTTTCTCGCTCAGGCTTAATTCGCGGGCAATCTCCCTGTTAGTCAGCCCCCCGGCAAGCAGGCGCAACACCTGTACTTCCCGCGCGGTCAGCCCGGCGGGGTAGGTGGGCGAGGGGATAGTAGCTGCCGTGATTGATGCCGGGGATCTACTGCGGCCTTGAGCGGCGAGGGCTTGTTCTGGCGTCGTAGCGCGCCCCTCGCTCCACAAGGCGGCGAAGTCATGCTCGTCCAGGCTGCCGCGCACTGCGGCGACCTGGCGCTCATAGTTTGCACGGTCGATGAGTGCAATAGGTATACCGATGGCCTCACGCAGCGACTCCGCCGCGCCGAGTAGCTGCGCCGCCCACCGGAACTGACCCTGCGACGAAACTACATCGGCCAGACCTTCCAGGCAGGAGGCGATCAACGGAGTGTGCTTCAACTCCCTGGCAATCGCCAGACTCTCTTCGTAGATGGAGCGCGCGGCTGCCCTCTCTCCCTGCGCACTCACAATCCGCGCCAGGACCGCAAACGACTCGGCAAGGGCCCTGCGATGGCCAATCTCTCTGTAGAGCGTGATGCTCGTTTCGATCTGCAAACGAGCTGCAGCGCTATCCCCCTGGCTGAGGGCGAGTTCTCCGGAGAGGGAGTAGCAGTTGGCTATCCCCTCTTTCTCACCCAGTTCAGTGAAGAGCGCCAGCCCTTCATCCAGTAATGAGCGCAGCACCTCCTGGTCTCCCTGAGAAACGAATAGGAGCTGTGCCAGGCGCAGCAGTGTGATGGCAATGCCTCGCTCGTCTCCCAGTTCTCTATGAACCGCCAGGCTCTCCTCATAGTGGAGGCGGGCGCTGTCATACTTTCCGACCTGTGCGTCCATGATTCCCAGGGTGGAGAGCGACCAGGCGATACGCTCCCGGTCGCCCATTTCTCTGAACAGCTCCAGGGCTTCTTGCGTCAGGGAGCGGGCCGCGACGCTGTCACCTTTCATCAAGGGGACGATACTCAAGAGGTAGAGCGAGAGGGCGATGCCCTGCTGATCTCCCAGTTCGCGGAACAATGCCAGGCTTTGCCGGCAGTAGGTTTCGGTTCGATCAAAATCATTCTGAGTGGAGGCCAGTGTTCCGGCGGCAATGAGAGCCTTTGCCCTGGCGCGCGTAGATATTTCGATGCCCTTGCTTGCCAATAGCGCTCGTTCCAGGAAGATGTGCCCTTCGTTCAGATGACCATGCATCTGCCAGAATCGCCGCAGTGCTCCACCCAGGCGTAGGGCTAACTCCACATGGCGCTCTGCCTCAGCCGCGTTCTCACCTCGCTTTAAAGACCATTCCATTGCGGCTCGCAGGTTATCATGCTCCCGCTCCAGGCGCTCCAACCAAATGGCCTGATTCGGGCCGCCAAGTTCCCGCTCCGATTCCTCAGCCAGCGACAGATAGTAGGCGGCATGCGCATACCGTGCCATCTGTTCTTCCCCGTTCGCGCTCAGCATTTCCAGGGCATATTCGCGGATTGTTTCTAACATCACAAGCCGTGGTTCGTCTCCTTGCCCGGTTTGTTGCAGCAGGCTCTTGTCGATAAGCGAGGTCACGCCATCCAATACCAGTTCGGTTCTATCGGGATAGGAAATGTAAAGCGCTTCAATCGCGTCCAACGTACAACCGCCGACAAAAACGGAGATGCGGCGAAAGAGTTGTTGATCCACAGCGTTTAATAGGTGATAGCTCCAGGCAATGGTATTGCGCAGCGTCAGCTGGCGTTCAGGAGCGTTCTGCATGCCGCCCGTCAAGATGGCCAGAGGGCGGATCATGCGTTGGAGCAGCGCCTCCAGGGGGAGCAGTTTGATGCGGGCAGCGGCCAGCTCGATGGCGAGTGGCAAACCATCCAACCGTCGGCAGATCGCCACAATCGTTTGCACATTGGCGGTTGTGACGTCGAAATCTGGTTTAATCGCCAGCGCCCTTTGTAAGAAGAGAGCGATAGCGGGATACTGTGTGAGATCTTTGACAGGCAGCGGGGATGTCCCCTCGGGCAGCGCCAGGGGTGGGACCGGGAATGCATGTTCACCTTGAAGATACAAGACGGCACGGCTTGTTACCAGCATTTTCAGATGCGGGCAGGCGGCCAGGAGTTCTGCCATATCCGGCGCGGCGCTTACTACCTGCTCGAAGTTGTCGAGCAGCAGCAGGCAGCGCTTTTCGCGCAGGGTTGTTTTCAAGTAATCCATATGTTCTGCGACCGGTTGCTGTCTTTCGGCGTATCTATGGGTCATGCCAAGTTCATGGGCAATGGTAGGAATGACCAGCGCGGGGTCGACTATTGAGGCCAGGGGAATAAAATACACGCCGTCGCTGAAGGCGCGCAGCAGTTCTGACGCGACCTCAAGACTCAGCCGTGTTTTACCGATACCTCCTGTGCCGGTGAAGGTAACGAGGCGCACATCCTGGCGTTGTAAAAGGGCGCAGACGGCCAGTACTTCCTGTTCGCGCCCAATCAAGGGGGTTAGCGGAGCGGGGAGGTTGCTGTAGTAGGCATCAGGGGTTTTCGAGGGAAGTGTCCAGTGGGGTGACGCTGTCTTGGTGGCTTCCTCGAGGGCCTGCGCGAAATCCTGAATGCGTTCGAAGCGCTGGCGGGGATTCTTCGCCAGCGCCTTCGCAATGACTTGCTCGACGGCGGGTGAGACGGTTGTAACCCGCTCGCGTAATGATGGAGGAGGGGCAAGTGAATGTTTGATGGCAATTTCCGGCAGCGTGCCGTTAAAAGGGCGCTCTCCGCACAGCCATTCGTAGGTCACGATGCCCAGCGCATACTGATCGCTGGCCGGTACGGGATGCGCCTGTAGTTGTTCCGGCGACATGTAGGGAACGGTTCCGGCGGTATCCTGAGTTTGCCAGGAGCTTGCGCTCGGGTACATAAGGGCGATGCCGAAGTCGCTCAGCAAGACTACGTTATTGCGGCCCAGGAGCATATTTTCCGGTTTGATATCACGGTGAATCAAGTGTTGCTCATGAGCAAATTGCAAGGCGTCGGCTACCTGGCGCACGTAGGAGAGCACGATTTGAAGGGGCAGGCGCGACCCCTTTGGATGACGCTGGCGCAAGTTGCCGTTGGGCGCAAAGTCCATGACCAGAAAAGGTGTGGCGCCGTCCACACCAAAGTCGAGTACCTGCACAATATGAGGATGGCGTAAGTGGGCAATGACGCGCGCTTCGTTACTGAAGTTTGCCAGGTCATCGTCGGTTAGTCGTCCATGCAGCACTTTAATAGCAGCCAGGGTATGCAGGTGAACGTGTTGTCCCAGGTAGACATCGGCAAAGTTTCCTCGCCCCAAAAGGTGGGTGAGTTGATAGTTGCCGATCTGTTGCCCTGTGCGTTCTCCCTCATCGCTCATGTTTGCACCTCCTCACGGGTGCCTCGTTTTGCTTTTTTGGCCTCTTCTAACTCCTCCATTATAGTTTAATTGTAGGGACACATCAATATGCGTCATTGAAAAAGACAATCT
>VBHV01000422.1 GCA_005881995.1 Chloroflexota bacterium
TTCCGGCTAATTATACAAAGCTCACCGTGAGCTACTGGTGGTACTCCGACACCAATAAGACCACCTCGCAATGCCAGGATGTCTTTACCGGTCGCCTGAAAACGTCCTCCGGTTCAAATATCGGGAACGCTTTGCAACAAAGCTGCAATACCAATGTTACGAATTACTGGGTGCTGAGAACCTATGATGTATCGGCCTTGCTCTCATCCTACAAGGGCAAGCAGGTGATGCTCTTCTTCGAAGGCACCAACACGCCGAATCAATATCAACCCACGGACTTCTTCGTGGATGATGTGACGATCACTGCGCAGTAATTCTTTAGGAGAGACAATAAACCATGGCTGGGCAAGCCCAGCCATGGTTTATTGTCTCTCAGATTCCAGATGATTACGTGTGATATACTGAAGATAAGCAGGTTGCACCTCCTCACCTTCAATATTTGGGGACGGAAATCGCAAGGAGGCGGCATTTCCAGGGGCGGAGGCCACTATCTATTTCGTTTGACCAGGGATGGGATTTCGACAACATACCCTCCCTTCATCAATTCCACGAGGATGACTACTAATGATTGAACATGATGGAGCTATTTCACCAGAAAATACGCTCTTTGTTATGCTGTGTTTTGAAGGCCCCGATGTCTACTCTACGGCGGGCGGACTGGGAACGCGCGTGACGGAACTCAGCGAGGCGCTGGCGATGCAGGGCTATACCACGCATCTTATTTTTATTGGCGACCCGAGCCAGCCTTCTGTAGAAACCCGCGTCGATGGACGCCTGATACTCAAACGCTGGTCGCAGTGGGTCAGCGCGTATCATCTCAATGGCGTGTACGATGGTGAGGAGCAAAAGCTCTTTGATTATAACGAGAGCGTACCTTACCACATCTATAATGAAATTGTGCGCCCGGCCGTGGCCGCCGGGAAAACGGTGGTCATCCTGGGCGAGGACTGGCATACCGCCGAGGCCATGAGCCGCACCTCTGACATGTTGCACTGGTTTGGAGTGCGCCAGAAAGTACTGATGCTCTGGAACCTCAACAGCTTGATGTCGCTGCACCGCATTAACTGGGGGCGCTTAAACTACGTTACCACGATTTGTACCGTCAGCAAGTACATGAAGCATCGCATGTGGGACTATGGCGTCAATCCCCTGGTTATTCCTAATGGCATTCCGAAACGCCACCTGAATCCAACCGATTCAAAGGCGGTTACGCGACTGCGCGATATTGCCCAGCAGGGCGATCCTGGCCGCATGTTCCTCTTCAAGATTGGCCGTTTCGATCCCGATAAGCGCTGGATCATGGCGATCGAGGCTGTAGCGCGGCTCAAACACAGCGGACACCCTGTAACGCTGTTCGTGCGCGGGGGAATAGAACCACACGGCGCGGACGTGCTGCGCCATGCCTATAACATGGGCCTGCATATCCAGGACGTAGAGGCGCGGAGACCTACCATGAAGCAGTCTCTGGACGCGGTTGCGAAGGCTGGCCCGGCTGACATCTATAATCTACGCTTCTTTCTCCCCGAAGAGTTTGTGCGTGCCACCTATCGCGCCGCAGACGCGACGCTCGCCAATAGTGGTCATGAGCCATTCGGCCTGGTAGCCCTCGAAGTAATGGCAGCCGAGGGCATCGCCGTCACAGGCTCTACAGGTGAGGACTATGCCATCTCCTTTGAGAACGCCATCGTCACCGAAACCGATGATCCCGATGAGATTGTGGGCTACTTACTCTACCTGCGCCGCCACCCTGAGGAGCAGGCGCGCATCCGTAAAGCTGGCTGCCTTACTGCCGAACAATTCCTCTGGGACCAGGTGATCGAGAATCTTGTCAGCAAATTAGAGTTCCTGGCGCGTAAACAGGATATCGTACTCACCTGATATCGCTCGAAATGATTCGTAGGGACAAGGAGTGGAGTGGTGTAGGGCGGGGGCCTGGTGCTTGTCCTCCCTGTGGATCGAGCAGACACCAAGGACAAGCACCAGGCCCCCGCCCGTCCTCACCGCTGCCCCTTGTCCCTACGCATTACCAGGATACACATTACCAGGAAGAATGGAGATCGGGATATGGCGCGCATTGATGTCCACCAGCACATCTTACCTCCTACATACCTTGCGGCCCTGGCTGAACGTGGTATCACAGCGGGTGGAGGGATGCCTTTCCCCGCGTGGGACGTTCAGGGCATGCTTGAAGTGATGGACCGTTACGATATAGCAACGGCCATCACTTCTATATCAGAGCCGGGCGTCGATATTGGTGATCCGGTGTTGGCGCGAAACCTGGCGCGCCAGTGTAATGAGTACGCGGCGCATCTGGTACGAAAGTATCCAGGTCGCTTTGGAGCCTTTGCTACCCTACCTCTACCAGATGTCGATGCAGCGCTGCGCGAACTGGAGTACGCGCTGGACACACTGCACCTTGACGGCGTGATGTTGCTCTCCAATAGCAATGGCCATTATCCAGGGGACGCGCTCTTCGACGAGCTTTTTACGGAACTCAACCGGCGCAAGGCGATAGTATTTCTTCATCCTACTGTCCCGCCCATCAATCGTGAACTACACCTCAACCTGCCCCCATTTCTGGTAGAGTTTGTCTTTGATACGACGCGCGCCGTAGTGAATCTAGTGTATAGCGGCACATTGGAACGTTGCCCCGATATGCGCGTTATCCTGGCACACGCGGGCGGCACCGCCCCCTACCTTGCCCTACGCATCTCTATGGGGCAGACAATGCTCCCAGGTCTGCC
>VBHV01000130.1 GCA_005881995.1 Chloroflexota bacterium
AGTGTCTGTTCGGGTAAGCCTCCGCTTTACCCGAACAGATATCCAGGGCGAGTGACTCGCCCCACAATATGGTTCGAAAATAAGTATACTAGAAAATCTGTTCTATGTCAAGTGGTATTGGTAGGGACGCGATTGATCGCGTCCCTACAAGGATGACAGGATGACACGCGACAGCCGCCGACAATTGAATAACGGTAGACAGCAGAAGCCGCGCAGCCGCCTGGAACATTCCCTGCGTTCTCCCGCTCTGGAAGCGTTAGAGCAGCAGAGAAATGCGAGAGAGAACACGTCCAGAGGGTCTAGCGCGTCATCGCGTCGACCAGCCAACGCCAGAGCCATGCGCTATGCGGCGGAAGAGCCGGTAGAGAACCTGGAACAGCACGCGGCCAGCCGTAAAAAGCTGCCTCCTCTACGTCTAGATGGGGGACGCGATTTATCACGTCCCTACATCGCGCAGCGTGATGACGAGCAACAACATACAGGGATAACGGCTGGTTGGCGATTACGGTCGCGCAAGAAGCAGGCAGAGGCGGACTTGCCTGCCGCCCCTGCGGTACAGGCAATGCCCGGCATCACCGAGGAAGAGGAGTCTCGGCTGGCAGAGTAAGAAATGCGCCTGCCACGTCAGGCGGGCAAGATCGACTCGTGGCTGCTGGTAATTGCGCTGAGCTTACTCTGTATCGGCATAGTTATGGTCTACAGCGCCAGTTCGTTTCAGGCCGCGCGCTACCAGGGCGATGCCTCCTACTACTTTCAGCGCGAGATGATATGGATGATCCTAGGCATCGTCGCTATGCTGATTACCATGCGCATAGATTATCGGGTGTGGAGGCGTTATTCACTTGTCGGCATGGTCATTATCCTGCCATTGCTGGTTATTGTTCTGAAGTTCGGAACGAACGTGTATGGCGCATCGCGCTGGCTCACATTCGGCTCCTTCTTCTCATTTCAACCCAGCGAACTGACCAAGCTGGTGTTAGCCCTGTACATCGCCGACTGGCTGGCACGCAAAGGGAAGCAGGTGAGCACGTTCTTGTATGGCCTGACCCCCTTCGTCATCCTGGTTGGATTTATCCTGGGACTGGTGCTGCTAGAGAACGACCTGGGAACGGCTATTATCATCGCCGGTTTCGCAACGGCCATGTTTTTCACGGCAGGGGCCAATATCGTGCAGTTTCTTCTGGCGCTAATCTGCGGCAGTTCGGTTTTCCTGCTGGAAGCATTCAAAGGCTATCGCTATTATCGTATCACCGGGTTTCTTGACCCTTTCAAGGATATTACGGGCATTAACTTGCAATTGTACCACGGGTTGCTCGCGTTGGGCTCAGGCGGATGGTTCGGTCTGGGGTTGGGAGCCAGCCGTGAAAAGACGGGCTATCTCCCGTTTCCATTTAGTGACTCCATCTTTCCGATTATCGGTGAAGAGCTGGGGTTCGCCGTATGCGCCTTGATCGTGCTGTTGTACCTGTTTCTAGCATTTCGTGGATTCCGACTGGCGCGGCGCACGCGTGATCTCTATGGCGCGCTGCTGGCGACAGGCATTACCACCTGGTTGGTGTTGCAAGCCATGATCAATATTGGAGCAAATACAGGTAGCATCCCCTATACCGGGGTACCGCTGCCACTTCTCAGCTTTGGTGGCTCATCACTGGTTGTCTCGTTGGCGGCTATCGGCGTACTCTTGAACATTTCGCGCTACATCCAGGAACCGGAGTCGCCAGCTTTATCGCGGCAAACGATGACACTACGCAAAAAGCGCGTGGGAGCAGGCTATATCACATCATCACAAGGATAGATATGCGAGTACTTGTTTCAGGCGGTGGCACCGGAGGCCATATTTACCCGGCCCTGGCAATTGCCACCCAGTTACGGACACAACATCAGGCCGAGATATTGTTTCTCGGCAGCGATGATGGTCTGGAAAACGAGATTGTTCCGGCGGCAGGCTTTCGCTTAGCCACCGTCAAAGCGGGTAAGTTGCGCCGCTATCTCTCGTTTAAGACCATCACAGGTGTCCTGCGAGTACCGCTTGGCATGATACAGGCGTTTCGAATCGTACGTAAGTTTCGACCAGATGCCGCTTTTACAAGCGGAGGTTATGTCGCGGTTCCAGCAGCGCTGGCAACGCGACTGAATGGAGTACCATTGTTGCTGCACCAGCAGGATGTACCGCCGAACCTATCGAACAGGCTGGCTGCGCCGCTGGCGACACGCATCTCGGTGGCCTTCGCCGACTCGCTGCCCTATTTTCCGGCGCGCAAAACGCTGGTGCTGGGCAACCCGATACGGCAGTCCATGCTGGATGTGCGCGCCACTACCCCGCAGCAAGCGCGTACAACTCTGGGGTTTGACGCTGCAATACCGCTGCTGCTGGTGACCGGCGGTAGTCAAGGAGCGAGACACCTGAACCAGGTAGTATGCCACGCACTCCCGCAACTCCTGGCAGTCAGCCAGGTGCTGCAGATCAGTGGCAAGGATTTGTATAACGAAACTCGTAGTCTGGCGAATAGTGTCCTGGCGGACCAGGACGAAGCATTACAGCAGCGCTATCGACTGGTACCTTATCTGAACGAGGAAATGCCGTTGGCAATGCAAGCAGCAGACCTGGTGCTATGTCGATCCGGGGCTTCGACTCTGACTGAGCTGGCAATCTTAAGCAAACCGAGCATTCTGGTTCCACTGCCACCAGCCATCGGGAGTTCGCCCCAGGAAGCCAATGCAGCCATGTTCGGGCGCAAACAGGCTGCAATAGTTATTCTAAATGATGATTTGAAACCTGAAATACTCGTAGAGCGTGTAAAGTACATTCTTACTTCTTCTACACTATTAGAAGCAATGGCGCAAGCAGTAAGCGAATTTGCAAAGCCAGAGGCGACGCAAAACATTACAAAGGAAATTGTCAAAATCGCGAAAAGGAAAGCCGTATGACGTTCGACATCGAGGCCGTGTTCGCAGAGCTACAATTGCATTTCCAGGGGAGCGTGCGACGCAACGAATCCCTGGCGCGCCATTGCACCTTTGGCGTTGGCGGCCCCGCGGACATCTGGGTTTCAGTCGAAAAGCCGCAGGATCTGACAGAACTGGTACGCCTGTGCGCGGAGCGCGCATGGCCTCTGCTGGTGGTCGGCAATGGCACCAACGTTCTGTACGCCGACGCGGGCGTGCGCGGCATCGTGGCCCGCATTGCCCTCGACCATTACAGCATTCAGGATCATGGAGACGGCACAGCCCTACTGATCGCTGAAGCCGGCACTAGCTGGCCGCGCCTGTTGAATGAACTGGCGGTGCAGGGCTGGGGTGGTCTTGAATTTGGGCCTGGCATTCCTGGCACCCTCGGCGGAGGCGTCATCTCGAACGCGGGTGCGCACAATAGCGAGCTGAGTGAAGTGCTGGCCTGGGTTGAAGTAGTAGATGCGCGCGGCAGTTCGCTGCACCAAACGGGCATTACCGTCCCAATGGTGCGGCGCTATATGCATGATGAAATAGACCTGGGTTATCGTCAAAGTCGCTTTCGTGCAGGCCGGCACATCACATTTGATGCGCACGGATATCCTATCGTGCCGCCACGTAGACTGATTGAGCCAGCCGAAATTATCGTCCAGTTGGGCGTGCGGCTGCACCGCGAAAGTCCTGAGCGGCTCAAAGCGATTATCGAAGATCATAAACAACACCGGAAGAGAACACAGCCGCCGCAGAAGAGCGCAGGTTCGGTTTTCAAAAACCCGGCAGGCGATTTCGCTGGACGCCTGATCGATCAGGCCGGGATGAAGGGAACCATACATGGCAAAGCGCAAATCTCGCAGCGCCATGCGAACTTTATCGTCAATCTGGGCGGTGCCAGTGCAGCCGACGTGATCGCGCTGATAGTAGAAGCTCGCAAGCGAGTTCTCGACCAGTTCGGGGTGGAATTGGAGCTAGAGGTCGAACTGCGCGGCGAATGGGGAACAGGAACACCATTATGAACCAAAAGCATCAAAGAATGCCTGAGCAAATCGCTTTCGAATATAGGGACCGGACACAACCATCATCGACTGTCTCTCCTCATAGAGAGGCTGATATGAGAACGGGTGGAAGACGTTTGAGCCATATCAATAGATATAATGCGCCGGATGCTCGCCAGCGCAACGTCCACACGCCAGAGGTCATGGCGCAGCCAATGACCTGGTCCGAGCGGCAGGCGCGTTATCGCCGACCACCAGCGCAATCGCGCGGTGGGAACAGGCTGGTCAAGCGCACACTTGCGCATACGGGGGTACCTGCCCCCGAGGGACAGGTACGTATCGTCCGCCCGCTCCCGCAGTCGCCTATGCGTTCAGCGGTACCGGTGCGCAGTGGGCGGCGTGTGCGTAAAGCGGGCTTCTGGCGACGCTTCCTGGGAATGTTTGCGGTGCTTGTGCTGGCTATCGTGGCCATCAGTTTTGCCCTGTTCAGTCCAAATTTTCATGTGCGACAGGTGACAGTGGCGGGAAGCGCCAATCCAACGCTGGTACATAGCATTCAAACGATGGGCATGCAGGGCCAGAACATCTTTCTGATCGATATCGCCAGTCTGACAGCGCGTATCGATGCGCAGCCGATGGTAGACTCGGCCAGTATCGAGAAACAATGGCCCGATCAGCTGACCGTCACCGTTGTCGAGCGTTTGCCCATTCTACTGTGGCAGGCGCAGAACAAAACGTTTAGCGTAGATAGCCATGGCGTCATCATCGGCCTTGCCAGCGATACCGTTGGCGCTACGCATTTGATGACCGTTGTAGATACGCGCAGTAAGGCACTCATACAGAGCCTACAGCCGGGAGCGCACCTGAACGCGGGGGATGTGACATTCGCGCTCCAGGTGTTCGAGCGCCTGCCGCAAGTGGCGGGCGTTACTACCTTTACACTGCGCTATGGCCCGGTAACTTCTGGGGGAGGTTCGTCGTCTAACGGCAATGGGTCTTTTATCGTTGCAAGTCCGCAGGGCTGGATCGCCTACCTGGGAGGTGCGGACGACACTAATCCGCTGGACAATCGACTGATTGAGCTCCAGCAGATTTTGAGTAGGGCGCAGCAGCAACAACTGAACCTGGCAACCATTGACCTGCGCTTCGCTCTGCACCCTGTCTTTACTGTTAAACCGTAGTTATGTCTTTGTAGGGGCGAAAGTCTTGCGCCCATAGCATAAGAACGTATCGTAGTGCGGGGGTACTTCGAGGAGTACCCATACAACCTCCCTAAGGAGCGTTTATCGTGCAAGAGCGGGTGATAGCTAGTATCGACGTTGGAACAACAAAAATCTGCGTACTCGTCGGCGTCCTGGAACGCGACGGGAAGCTGAATATTGTTGGCGTTGGCACCTGCCCTTCACAGGGGTTGCGCCGCGGGGTGGTGGTGAACATCGAAGAAACGGTCACTTCCATTGCAGCGGCGCTTGATCGGGCAGAACGCCTTTCTGGAAAAACCATTACTACCGCGTATGTTGGCATTGCGGGCAGCCATATCGATTCGGAAAATAGCAAAGGGTTTGTCGCCATCTCACCCAGTCACCGCGACATTGTGCAGAACGACATCAGCCGCGCCATAGAAGTGGCGCGCGCCATCGCTATTCCCGCGAACCGTGAGGTCATTCATGTCATCCCACGCGGCTATGTGGTTGATGGGCAGGAGGGCATTAAGAACCCTATCGGGATGTCCGGTTTCCGCCTGGAAGTGGAGACGCATATCATTACAGGTGCAGTATCGTCTATTCACAATTTGATTAAGTGCGTTCATAAGGCGCGCGTCGAAATTGAAGACCTCGTCCTGGAGCCGTTGGCCTCGAGTGAGGCGGTGCTGGAGGATGGGGAAACCGATCTGGGCGTCGCGCTGGTAGACATCGGTGGCGGCACCACCGACATCGCTATCTTTACCGACGGCGCCATCTGGCAAACAGTTATTTTGCCCATCGGCGGACATCTAATTACCAGCGATATCGCCATCGGCCTGCGCTTGCCGATCCCGGTAGCGGAGGAACTCAAAGTCACCTACGGTCATTGTAACCCGGACACCATCGCGGATGATGACATGATCGACCTGTCGCATTACATGCCTGATTGCAATGACCTTGTGCCGCGCAAACTGCTCGCCGAAATCATCCAGGCGCGAGTGGAAGAGCTGTTTGAGATGGTACACGAGGAGATCAAGAAATCCGGCTATGATGGGTTGCTCCCGGCTGGCCTGGTGGTAACCGGTGGCACTGCCGAACTGCCCGGCATCCTGGATGCAGCGGGACAGACTCTTGATCTGCCGGCCCGCATCGGCTCACCGTTGGGCTTGCACGGTCTGGCTGACTCGATCAGCCACCCGGCCTACGCCACATCCGTAGGGCTTTTGCTGTGGGGATTGCGCCATACCTCACAATTTTCTGAGGAGGATGAAGAAGAGCTATCCGGCGGAGATATGCTCTCCCGCCTGGGTCGCTGGTTCCGCGCGTTTATACCATAAGAGTGTTTTAAGGAGGCCACACCATGGTACCATTGGGAAATCATCAAGTTGAGGGCTTCGCCCAAATTCGTGTTATCGGCGTTGGAGGGGGCGGCAGCAATGCGGTCAACCGCATGATCCAGGCCAACATGATGGGTATCGAGTTTATCGCGGTAAACACCGATGCCCAGGCCTTGCTGTTGACCGATTCGCCGCATCGAATCCGCATCGGCGACAAACTCACGCGTGGCCTCGGTGCGGGCGGCAACCCCAGTGTCGGGTGTAAGGCCGCCGAAGAGAATGCCGAAGAACTCTATGAAGCCCTCAAAGGCTCCGACATGGTCTTCATCACTGCAGGCATGGGCGGAGGCACCGGCACAGGCGCAAGCCCCGTTGTCGCTCAGATTGCGCGTGAACTGGGCGCGTTGACGGTGGGCGTCGTTACCAAGCCGTTCACCTTCGAGGGCAATAAACGCCGCATGGCTGCCGAGGAGGGCATCAGTAACCTCAAACAGCATGTTGACACGCTGATTACCGTCCCCAACGATCGACTGTTGCAGGTCGCCGACAAGAAAATGCCCCTCAAAGAGGCATTCCGACTGGCCGATGATGTCCTGCGCCAGGGCATCCAGGGCATCAGCGACCTGATTACCGTCCCCGGCCTGATCAACCTGGACTTCGCGGACGTGAAGACCATCATGTCGGCGGCAGGTTCTGCGTTGATGGCGATTGGCGAAGCCAGCGGCGAATCACGCGCTATCGATGCAGCGCACCTGGCAATTGCCAGTCCCCTGCTCGACATCGATATCAATGGCGCGCGCGGTGTGCTGTTCAATATCACCGGTGGCATGGACCTGACACTGTACGAAGTCAACGAGGCGGCTGACATCATCAGCAAGGCGGCGCACCAGGAGGCCAATATCATCTTTGGTGCGGTGCAAGATCCGGTCTACGAAGGCAAAGTCAAGATCACCGTCATCGCTACCGGCTTCGATGGGCGCACACCCGTCGGGACGACACAGCAGGGCCGTATGGATTACAACCGCAGCATGTTCTACCAGGCGGCTCCTTCTGTCAACGCCAATGGAGCGCCGCGCCAGCAACCGGCCGTCCCTCCGGGTTACAGCTCGATGCCTGTCACTCCGCCGCCCATGAATAACATTGCCCGGCGTCCAACAGGTCCGATGCCAGCTGCAGCGCGTCCTGCGCCGCCTGTTCCAGTCATGCAGGAACCAGCGCGCCAGCCCATCATGCGCAATGATGGAAGACACGATATGCGCAGCGACGTTCGCAGTGATGGCTTCGACCTGGACGACGAAGCAGACGAGATGGAAAGGCATGTGCCACCGGTGCCACAGCCAAGACTGCCCGTACCAGAGCCAGAGGCGCAGCCCGCGCAGCGTCCCGCCTCGGATTCGCGCCAGCAACGCCCTATCCGCCGCATGGACCCGAAGGCGCTCGACTTTCCACGCGGCACCCGCAACGCCCCTCCAGGCGATGTGATCGATATTCCAGCGTTCCTACGCAAGCGGTAAGAAAAGTTATGTGTTTGCTGTAAAATACGACAATGACCACTTTCGCAGTGGTCATTGTCTATATCTCAATCTCGAACCTAAAGATATTGCTATATACGCGCTATCCTGTTCGAAGTTTTACCAAGGTTCCCCGGAATATCCTTATTCAAACCGATATGGTTAATCACCACGCGTGCACCCGGTATTCCAGTGATTTCCCGTTCCAGCATGTACTTCATCTCTGGCGTCGGAACCTCACCATACAGGCTCACGATGTAGTTTTCGACCAGCGCAGAAATGTCTTTCGCACCTTCCAGTTTACCGGAAGCTCTCAGCTTATCGATCGTGCGATTGACGGCATTCAAAAGCTCATCTTCGGCCACGAGGAAGTTCATCACATCAAGCACGCCCGGCATCTCGCGTAAAGCTCCCTCAACTGCCTCTTTTTGGGCCTCCAGTTCAACCTTACCGTACAACGACAAAACAACTCCTTCACGCTCGATAAACACCTTGACGGGATGCGCACTCCACGCAGTACTGCTTACCGTGACAGTCCTATCCACCGTGTCCTCAGCCTCGCGCAGCGCAATCTCTCCCAGCATAGTTGGTTTACCGGTGATCGCGGCCTCAGCATATGACGTCGAGTACCCACCTGGCTTCACTGTCGGCGTTTTAGGCGCCATCGGGTCTTCCAATGCCCAACCCATTATGCCAATGAGCACTAACGGAAGGCCAATAATCGTAATCCAGGGGTTGCTATTGATGAATAGAAAGCCGCCAATGGTTATCAGAAGTGCTACACCCAAAAAAACTGGCCAGAAACTAGGTCCGGGCAGGTGAATGTGGCCTTCTTCACCCTGAGCGTCTTCTTCCTCCTGCTCTCCAGTAATTGGCTCTGCCAATTCCATTTCGTCCCCAGTAACAGTTGTGTTTTGAAGAGGAGTATTCATGAGTTCTCGCTTTCATTCGAGAATAACTTACGACCCAGCGGCATACTGTTTTCAACAGTACCCTTTTTATAAGAATAGCAGGTATATGCCTATCTTGCAAGACCTCGGAGCAGCTCATCAACCACACCTGGCACCATTT
>VBHV01000423.1 GCA_005881995.1 Chloroflexota bacterium
ACGACACAACGAAACTGCAAAAGTCGTATAATCTTTTTGGTCATGTCGTGCAGGGAATGGACGTGGTTCTCAAGATTCAGGGACCAAATCCCGACGACCCCAAGACAAAGAATATTAAGCCAGATGTCATGAATCACGTAATCGTGGTTCCGGCACCGTAGTAGAGAAAGGAACGATTATGCCAGCGAAGCGTTATAGCTCGCCTCCTCCTATGCAGATAGAGATGAATAGGACCTACCACGTGGTCATCAAGACCAACAAGGGCGATATTCACCTGCAATTGAACCCCGCGGAAGCGCCCCAGACCGTCAACAACTTCGTCGCCTTAGCACGCGATGGATACTATGACGGTGTGACCTTCCATCGCGTGGTGCCAGGCTTCGTCATCCAGGGCGGTGATCCTACCGGCACGGGGTCGGGCGGCCCCGGCTATAAATTCAACGATGAGCCGGTCAAGCGCCCGTACAAGGCCGGTACTGTCGCGATGGCGAACGCTGGCCCCAACACGAACGGCAGCCAGTTCTTCATCTGCCTGGAAGACCAGCCGGGTCTTCCACCCAACTATACGGTTTTCGGTGACACCGTCTCCGGCATGGACGTGGTACGCAACATCCGCGTCGGCGATGTCATGCAATCGGTAACGATCGAGTAACCGCAAAATGTTGTAGGGGCGCGATTTATCGCGCCCAATAGGTGTCAAGCCAGGTGTGCTTGTCCTGCGTGCAAGGCGCTTTCGTTGGGATCCAATGTCTACATTAGCGGGCAATTCAACAGAACGAGGACAAGCACAAGGCCCCTACACCGCGCCACCCCAAACCTTGTCCCTACGAACCCAGAGAAGGAATCAGATATGCCACGAGATGAACGAAAACGCCAGAAAGCGCTCATGAAAAAGCGCAGCAAGCAAAAAGCCGCTTCACAACACAAATCACATCAACCAGTTTTAGCATCATTATCCGCACCGGGTATTATTCGTCGTGCTCGCGCCTTTCCTTTTTACGAATGTTGGATCAGCGATAACTGGCAGAAGGATGACCTGGGACTGGTGGAGATCCTTGTGTCCCGGCAGCAGCCCGATGGTAATATCTGTTTTGGAACCTACCTTGTAGATAAGTACTTGCTGGGGGTTAAAAATACGTTTGGCAACGCGGGTTTTTCCCGGGCACGTTTTCAGAACGAAGTTGTAAACAAAATTTTCCGTAAGTTGAAGCCGCAGAAGTGTCCTGTTGAGCTAGCACACCAGATGGTTTATGCCTCGCTTGAGTATGCAGCGCAGTTTGGCTTCCAGCCTGAAAAGGACTTTGCGGTCACGCAGTATATACTGGCGCCGCGCGGTGAGCTTGAGGAACCGTATCAGTTAACGTTTGGTAAAGATGGCAAGCCCTTTTTTGTGGCAGGACCTTACGATAATGCTTCGCGTATCCTGAGGCAGCTAGAGAAGACTGCTGGCCCGGGGAATTTTCACTATTTTATGCCCATTGACGCTCTCTAAATATGTCTTGAGAGGGAGGTATACGAGGCGTTACTTCTCTCCTTGACATTCTCCCTCCCACTCCTCTACAATTGATTTGTTGAACTTACAATTGACTCGATACACCAGGCGAATTCCAGGTTCCATTATGTTCCAGAGGAGGATACAGTATGGCAGACCGTGTCGGGCAGCAAATGGGCAACTATCAACTTATCCAATTGCTGGGAGAAGGCGGTTTCGCCGAAGTCTACCTTGGAGAACACATCCATCTTGGCACCCAGGCGGCCATAAAGGTACTGCATACTCAGATTACCAGCGACGACATAGACAAATTTCGTACTGAGGCTCGTACCGTTGCTCGCCTGATTCATCCAAACATCGTGCGTGTCCTCGAATTTGGCGTCGAAGGCAAAACACCCTTTTTGGTGATGGATTATGCGTCCAATGGTACCTTGCGTCAGCGCCATCCGAGAGGTACGCAACTGCCATTGGCTAGCATCATCTCCTATGTCAAACAAATCGCAGACGCTTTACAATATGCACATGATGAGAAACTCATACACCGGGATATCAAGCCAGAGAATATGTTATTAGGACGCCGTAACGAAGTTCTGCTGAGTGATTTTGGTATAGCTGTTATGGCTCAGAGTTCCCGCTATCAGAATTTGCAAGATATGGCCGGGACTATTACATATATGGCACCTGAACAGATACAGGCTCATCCACGCCCGGCAAGTGATCAGTATTCATTAGGAATCGTTGTATACGAATGGTTGGCTGGCGATAGGCCTTTTGAAGGATCATTTACGGAGATAGCTATTAAACATAGTATTGTTCCTCCGCCTCTATTGCGAGAGAAGGTACCAATGCTTCCGTATGATGTTGAGCAAGTTATAATGACCGCACTTGCCAAAGACCCGAAAGCACGCTTTGGAAATGTGCAAGCGTTTGCCAGAGCTTTAGAACAAGCAAGTCAGTCATTTTCTGGTCCAGTAAGTACAGGACATTCTCCTGCATTGAAGCCGGTTTCTCCAATGAGAGAACTTCCTGTAGACCTTACCATTACTTCGTTACCGCCTCCTACACAACTTGTTGTGAATTCTTCTGAAGCGATAGCTTTATCACCAGTACAGCAGATAGAGCCTGTAGCACCATCATCAGAAGTTCTTTATACATTTCGAGGTCATTCTGACAGGATAACTACTTTGGCATGGTCGCCGGACGGTAAGCGTATAGTATCTGGAGGTTCTGACAAGCTTGTCCAAATATGGCGTGCTACCGACGGAGAACTGATTACTACTTATCGTGGACATAGTGGATTCTCGGTGAATACAGTAAAATGGTCGCCTGATGGTGAACGTATAGCTTCTGGGGATAGTGATAGAACAGTCCAGGTATGGGATGTAGCTACGTTGAGCAAGTTTACCACATACCGAGGTCATACGAACATTGTGAATGCTATAGTATGGCAGCCTGATGGGCAGCATATTGTTTCCGCTAGTGACGATATGACTGTACAAGTATGGAGTATCAGTCAAGAAATTCATAGAATCATCTATCGAGGTCATCCATCTCCTGTAAGGGCTTTAGCCTTGTCACCTGATGGACAACTTGTTGCCTCTGGTGGAAATACTAATGAGGTACAGATATGGAATGCTAGTTCGGGACAAAAAATTTTTTCCTATCGATCTCATTCGTATGGTTTGAGTGCTTTAGCGTGGTCTTCTGATGGCAAATTTA
>VBHV01000424.1 GCA_005881995.1 Chloroflexota bacterium
AAATCAGGCAGGAAGTCAGATGGTCTGTTGATACCTATTGGAGGCTACAATGGAGTTCTACCAGCTCACCTATTTTCTGGCGGCGGCACAGACGCAAAACTTTCGCAAAGCCGCCGAATTGTGTCTGGTGGCGCAATCCGCGTTGAGCCGCCAGATCGCGGCACTGGAGGAGGAGCTAGAGGTCGAGCTGTTCAAGCGCAATAAGAAACGGGTCACCTTGACTCCGGCGGGCCAGGAGTTTGCGCTCTACGTGAGAAATGCCATGGACCAGTTACAGGAGGGCCAGCAATTCCTCGCCGAATTGCAGGCTGGGCAGCGTGGCACTGTTCGCATTGGCTGCATCGAATCGCTGGCAACGGCATTCTTACCAGCGCTGTTTGCCTCGTTTCATCAACAATACCCGCATATACGGCTGAAAGTGCGCGTGAACCATACAGATGAGTTGATTACCTTTGTAGAACAGGGAGAAGTGGAGCTTGGCTTGCTTCTTGACCCCCGGCTGCAATCGGAGCTGCTGATTGTCAAAGAGTTATTCCGCCAGCCGCTCCACCTGCTCGTTTCAGCGCAGCATGCGCTGGCTCAGAAGGCTTCTGCGGTCACGCTTGAACAAATATTGACCGAACCGTTCTTACTGCTGGACGAGACCTCGCGCATGGGGCAGATCACCAAAAGAATCTTTGCCCAGCGCGGACTGCCGCTCCATCCGCTCGTTGAGATCGAATCGGTTGAGGGGCTGAAGGAGATGGTCAAGCAGGGCGTTGGTGTGACGTTGACGCTTCCCGCCTTGATTCGACCATCTCAGATTGGCAGTGACCTGGCGCTCCTGCCTATAACCGGTTTAACAGAAGAGTTCATTTTTGCGCTTGTCTATCGTCGCGTCGGGTCTATTTCGCGTGCTGCGCGAGAATTTATCAAGGCCATTACGCGGCAAACTATGCGAAACCTGGCCAAATGAGACTTGCGGGAAGCGTATCTTCCCTGGTTGGCGTGTGTGAGCGAAAGCTGCTGGACGCGCTAGCAGCTCCTACACCATGCGTGTCCAGGCCGAGACGACATCTACGCCCATTCTCCAGACCATCCGTTGGCTGGCCCATTCAGCACGCAAGCGCTCAGCCAGGGTATCGATCGCGACCTCCTCAGCCGTGGCGATCCCGAACTTCAGAATCAGCGGCAGGAGCAGATGCACGAAATTCACGATATAGGCAATCGCCAGTTCCATCTCCGCCTGATTCGACTCCCTGCTGCCAATCACGAAGGCTTCGCTGCACATGCAAGGCGTTGGCATTCCCGCCTCAGGAAACAGGTGGTACAGCTTCAGGCCCATCTGCATCTCCAGCCCGGCGCAGCGGAACGCCCCCTTGATCCAGGCTTCGAGTTGTTCGGAGAGCCGGGAGGAAGGTATGGAGACTGCGGCGGGAGAGAAGTCAGCGTCCTGGAAGGCCACCAGGCCGCCAGGGCGCAGGTGACGTGCCAGGGTGCGCAGCGTCGCACCCGGTTCGCGCAGGTGGATCAAAATGAAGCGCCCGACGATGGCGTCGAAGTCGTCGTCGAGTTCGATACCGTTGATATCCCCTGCAACAAAGGAGACGTTCTCGTAGCCCGCGACCCGCGCCCTCGCCCGGGCTATGTCCAGCCTGGCCGGATCAATGTCCACGCCAACCACCGCCCCACCTGGCCCAACACGGTCGGCTAGCAGCAGGGCCACATCGCCCGGGCCACTGCCCACATCCAGCACCTTCATGCCCGCGCTGATCCCGGCTTGTTCCAGGAACCGCCGCGTGCAGGGGTTAAACAACCGCGACTGTCTCACCAGGCGTTGTATCTCTTCTTCGGAATGTCCAAACACGTAGGACGTGTTGGTTATGCTTTGCGTCAACGTTGTGTTCCTTTCATCTGGGTCCAAATCCAGTACTCGTGACATCAAGGGCAAAGCCAGCACCCTTGATAAACCACTATTGAGACGATGAGTGGCTGCCTTTTTTCGAGATGGGATTTCGTTTTAGCTCTTGTCGTTGTGCGGTGCGCTCAACACGGCCAGAGCGGCGGGAATACTGCCGATGAACAGCAGGACAACACCGGCAAGTACGAAGGCGGTTTCAACGTGATACGACACAAAAGGGAAGAGAAACACAGGCAGGCGACTAAACGTAAGACAGATGGCGGCCCACACGGGTATGGCTCGCGACCGCCAGAGCGCAATACCGAGCAATGTAGGACCAAACACCGTGCCAAGGCCAAACATTATTCCATAGTAGGCCATAATCCCGTCGTTATTCCACCGCTGAGCCAGGTCTACAAACTGAGGATTGCTACCCCAGCGCGCGATATCGTAGAAGAGAGAATCCTGGCCAACGTACAGGGCGAGAGGAAGGAAGCCGAGCAACGTAATGAACGCGCCAATACTCGCCAGCCATGGAGAACGGCGATTTGCCAGCCATGCCATGGCCAGGAAACCGAGTGGCAACAAGTAAGCAGCGATCAGTTGGGCGACGAGATGCGTCTGATCCATCAGGTCGCTGTCCGTGGCGTTCGTGGCGATAGCAGTGGCTATGCCCTGCTGCGAACCATAATAGGGGGGATTAGCGAAAGCGGCGACAAGAATCGCTGCCGTTCCCAGGACGATGCTGACAGCGAAGAACAGGCGTTGGAGGCGATAGATAATGGGTACTGTGTTGTTCTGTTGTGACTGATTCTCGACGGAGCTCATGTTGATCTACCTCCTTGAAGCAATGTAATCGGTCTTTCTTCATGAGAATAAGTGATAGGACAAGTATAGCGTCACAGAGGGCAATTTGAGACCCGTCTAGAGGCGCGATTACTACACTCCTCCAGTCCTGTTTTAAGGATAGAAAGAGAAAATGCCTACTCTTGAGCGTTCATGAGTGATGGAGCAGGTGTAGCAAGTGTAGCAGGTGTAGTGGGTGTAGGAGCATCCTATCGGGAGATAGATGGTCATGAGCAATTCTTGATTAGGCGCCAGCGAGACGAGCAACCACTGGCGCAAACGCTTCCATATCTTCGGTGCCCACCACCAGGTATGAGATGCCAAATTGATCACGCCATCGTTGCATCCGTTCAGCAAGTTGCTCGACACTGCCAATGAGTAAGTATGGGTTGGCTAAGAGTTGTTCCGCTGTCACTAATGGTCGTCCACTTTCACGAGCACGCTGCTCTGCCGCTTGCAGTGGATCATCCGTGATCACGACACCTCCAAGAAGGAGGTTCAACTCCACTGCCGCGAAGCGCTCTCCTGCCGCCTGCCGGA
>VBHV01000131.1 GCA_005881995.1 Chloroflexota bacterium
CCGAACCGCGTGATTATCGCTCGACACACTTCGCCAGCGACCTTGCCAAAGGTTTTGCTCTCCCCATCATCCATGTAAACGCCGATGACCCCGAAGCAGCCCTCATGGCAATACGCATAGCCCACGCCTATCGCGATCAGTTTCATAAAGACATTCTCGTTGACCTGGTCGGGTATCGCCGTTGGGGGCACAACGAGGGTGATGAGCCCGCCTTCACCCAACCGCAGATGTACGAGGTGATACGCACACATCCCACGGCGCGCGAACTCTATGCGCACCGACTGGAAACAGAGGGCATCGTCTCACAGGAAGAGGCCGACGCCATGCAGAAGCAGGCCGTTGAAGTCCTGGAGCTTGCCCGGCGCGAAGCGGATGAAAGTGTGGAACCGCTTGAGCAGGAAGAATCGAATGGGCATAATGGAGTATACGAGGGCAGCGAAGCTCCACCGCCTCTATCCGCCGAGACATTGACGAGCTATAATACCGAGCTGTTGACCTGGCCCGAAGGCTTTTCTCCCAATCCCAAACTGGCGCGTTTATTGCAGCGCCGCGCCACAACACTGGGGTCAGAGGGCGGTATCGACTGGGGACAGGCTGAGGCGCTGGCCTTTGCATCGATCCTGGCCGGGGGAACGTCCATTCGCTTGACGGGCCAGGACTCGGAACGAGGCACATTCAGCCACCGCCACGCTGTACTGCATGACCAGCGTACTGGAGCGCTGTATATTCCTCTGCAGCATCTTTCACAGGCTAGAGCGACGTTCTCCATCTATAATAGCCCACTCTGCGAAAGCGCCGCGCTTGGCTTTGAGTATGGGTACAGCGTCCATGCCTCCAACGCGCTGACGTTGTGGGAGGCGCAATTCGGCGATTTCGCCAACGTGGCCCAGGTCATTATCGACCAGTTCATCGCGTCGGCGCGCGCCAAGTGGAGACAGCTCTCATCACTGGTGCTGCTGCTGCCGCATGGCTACGAGGGTCAAGGGCCAGAGCACTCGAGTGCGCGTTTAGAGCGGTACCTGGAGCTGGGCGCGCAAGATAACTGGCGCGTAGCGAATTGCACGACTGCCGCGCAATACTTCCACCTGCTGCGGCTGCAGGGATACTACCTGGAACGCTATCCTCGCCCGTTGGTGATTATGACGCCAAAGAGCTTGCTGCGTCATCCTCTGGCGGCTGCCTCTTTGCGAGAGCTTACCGAGGAGAAGTTCCAGACGGTGCTGAATGACCGCGATGCGCTGCAACACGCGGATACCATCCGGCGCGTAGTGCTATGCACCGGCAAAATCGCGATTGACCTGCTCGCCAATGCCAGCCGCGCGCAGGCCGAAGACGTGGCTATTGTGCGCGTCGAATTGCTCTATCCATTCCCTGAACAGGCGCTGGAGCAGACACTTGCCGCTTATCCAAACGCCCGTGAAGTGGTGTGGGTGCAGGAGGAGCCTGAGAATATGGGAGCATGGAACTACATAGCCCCACATTTGACAGCACTGCTCGGCTCGCGTATGAAATTACATCTCGTTTCGCGTCCGGCGCTCTCAAGCCCAGCTACAGGCTTCTCTGACCTCTTTCAGCTTGAGCAGGAGCGGATTATCGAGCTGGCCCTGGATACATCGGCGAAGATACGCAGCGCTTAAGCGGCCCGCGCTGCATAGCAAGCTACATCCTGGATTAAATTCCGTTTTGTACGGATGAAAGGTAGAAATATATGTCCATTGAAGTACGTATTCCGGCGCTGGGAGAATCGGTAGTGAGTGCAGTCATCGCAAAATGGCTCAAGCACGAGGGAGATAGTGTCAAGCAGGGTGATGCCCTGGTAGAACTCGAAACCGACAAGGTCAATGTCGAGGTCAGCGCGGAAGCGAGCGGTGTGTTGCAGAAGATCGTGAAACAAGAGGGCGATGAGGTCACGGTCGGCGATGTTATCGCGATGATCGGAGAGGCCGCCCAACAGTCCCAACAGCCGCAGCAGACTCAGCAGACCCAGCAGGCTCAGCAGAATCAGCCACAGCAACCACTATCTGAAGAGGTGATGGCAGCCCAGCAGCCGGTAGCCCATGAAGTAGAAGCAGCGACCGATGGGCAACCTTCGGTTTCGCCCCTGGCACGGCGCATTGCTACGGAACATAACATTGATCTTTCACAGGTCAAAGGCAACAGCCCGCATGGACGAGTTACTAAAGATGATGTCATCAGCTATATAGAGCAGTCGGCGCAAGCTCCTGCTGCCTCTGCCCTAGCAGCTCCTCAACTGCAATCGAATGGTGGCACCACGGCAGCCCCGGCGAAACCAGCGCCTGCGCCAACGTCAACACCAACACCGAAGCCCTCTCCGCAAGAGGGATCGCGTGGGCGAGAGGAGCGTGTGCGCCTGTCGCGTAGGCGACAAACGATTGCACAGCGTCTTGTCGAAGCGCAGCATACAGCCGCCATGCTCACCACGTTTAATGAGATAGATATGAGCGCGGTTATGGAAATTCGTAGCCGGCGCAAGGACGCGTTCAAAGAGCGTCACCAGATTTCGCTTGGCTTCATGTCATTCTTTACCAAAGCAGTGATCGGGGCATTGAAGGCTTTCCCGCGCTTGAATGCCGAGATACAGGGCAATGAGATGGTCTTGAAGCATTACTACGATATCGGTATCGCGGTTGGCGTGCAAGAGGGCCTGGTCGTTCCTGTGCTGCGCGACGCGGACCGCAAGAGTTTCGCCGAGATTGAGCGAGAAATCGCTGAGCTGGCGAAGCGGGCAAGGGACAATACGCTCGCACTGGCGGAGTTGCAGGGGGGCACATTCACTATCACCAATGGGGGTGTTTTTGGCTCGTTGTTCTCAACCCCTATCCTCAATGCGCCGCAAGTGGGTATACTGGGAATGCACAAAATTGAACAACGGCCCGTGGCGGTCAATGGTCAGGTTGTTATTCGCCCGATGATGTACGTCGCTCTCTCCTATGATCATCGCATTGTGGATGGCCAGGAAGCTGTGCAATTTCTGGTACGCGTGAAGGAACTGGTGGAGGACCCGGAATCCCTTCTCCTTGAGGGATAAAATCGCGAGAAAGTCTACTCGACATTGGCGGTCTCAACCTGTATAATGAGGCAGTACACATCGCCCTGCTTAACATTTGATATCGAGATTTCGTGTCCATAATTACAAGAGCAGGCAGCAGGAATAGAGGGGTTCGTCTCAATATGGATCAATCGGCAAACAGTGACGAGCTTAATGCTCTCGTTGGGAGATCGCTCGGTCAGTTTCGTATAGTCGAGCGCATTGGCTCTGGTGGCATGGCGACGGTCTTCAAGGCCTATCAGCCGACGCTTGATCGCTATGTCGCGGTCAAGGTCTTGCCTGCCTTCCATGCGCGTGATCCCATATTCGTGAAGCGCTTCGTCCAGGAGGCGCGCTCCGTCGCGAAACTCCAACACGCCAATATCGTCCCCATCCATGAGTTTGGTGAGCAGGATAATATCACGTATATTGTCATGGAATATGTCGATGGCGGAACGCTGAAAGACCGCTTGAAGCAGCGGCCTGTCACCGTACCCGAGGCGGTCGATTTTGTGATTCAGGCTGCCGAGGGCCTGGGATGCGCGCATGGGCATGGCATTGTCCATCGCGATGTGAAACCGGCCAATATGCTGGTGCGCAAAGATGGACACCTGCTGCTCTCCGACTTTGGCATCGCCAAAATCCTGGAGGGAACCACCAATCTGACGCGAGCGGGTACCGGCATCGGCACGCCGCAGTATATGTCACCTGAACAGGGCACGGGTCAGCCCGTCGATCGCCGCAGTGATATCTACTCGCTGGGCATCGTCTTGTTCCACGCCTTGGCTGGACGGGTGCCTTTCACTGCAGATAGTCCGATCTCTATCACGGTGAAACACCTCAACGATCCCCTGCCGGTTGAAATTTTGCATGCCAAAGGTGTGCCGCAGTCAATCGAGCAGGTGGTAATGAAGATGACGGCCAAGGCCCCCGCCGATCGCTACCAGACAACAGACGCGCTCATTGAAGCGCTGACGGCTGCGCTGTCCTCTTCACAACTCTCCCTACCGCGCTGGCGTTCTGGTATACAACCCCCTGTAAATCCTCAGCCGGTCAATCTCCCGCCACCTGGGTCCCAGGTACTGCCTGAGTATCAGAATCCGTATTCCGCGCCGTTGCCCAATCCTGGAATAGGCGTGCCTAATCCGCCTTCCAATCCTCCCATCTCTCAACCGCTTGGCATCAGCAGGCCGTCCATGATTACGGTCACCTGTTTCCGTTGTGGCTCAGCTAATCAGAGTGATCGCCTGTTTTGCACCTTCTGCGGATACGAGCTATCGGACAGGAAATCCGCTTATGATCGCGTGATGGGACCCAATGGACGACCTGTTCTGGCGCGCCTTACCTTACAAAACGGCCCGCTTGCCGGTCGCTCCTACCTGTTTCACCAGGATGTGACGACGATTGGTCGCACCAACGTGAATGACCTGATTATCTCAGGCCGCACTGTGTCACGGCGTCACGCTCGCCTCTGGTTTGATACCAATCGCTGGTACATCGCTGATATGCAGAGCGCTAATGGCACGCTGGTAAATAATCAGCGTATACAGCCTAATCAGGGCATTCCATTGAACGATGGAGACATGATCAACTTCGGCGACGAAATCGTCGTATTTAATATCGTTTACTAGCTTTGTTTTTCTCGATCTCTAGGAAGGATCACTGGAATGAGTTCCATAAACCCCTTTGTGCAGCTGGCGCAACAGATGATGCTGGGAGGTGCGGTGAAGCAAAACCACGCGCTTGAGCACGCGACCATTGTCCTGCTCAGTAGGAAATACCCCGAGGTGCGATTCGCCGGTATCTCGTTCGCGGCAGGCTTCTTTGTGTTTGGCGATGTGCCGACTGAAGCAATTCTTCCGGCGGCGCAAGAAGCGCTGAATTTGCTGCGTACCACCAATCCCGAACTGGCCATTCATGAACGTTGCGGCACGAACCTGGCTGTCATGGGTATTCTGTCAGGACTATCCGCGATGACGGTAGCAAGGATGCGCCGCCCCTACGGAACCGCGAACAATGTCATCCTGGCGACGACGGCTGCCATCATCCTGTCCCGTCCACTGGGATTAAGCGTGCAGCGCCACGTCACGACGCAGACACCCAATGCATCCATGACGATTAGTGGCGTGAAGGCCATGGATCTGTTCGGAACATCCGCTCACTTCGTGAGTACCGATAATCCCGAAGCATCCCGCCTGTTTTCATAACGCGCGAAGGAGGGAAGCATAATGGAGCGCAGCCGTTTTCTGGTTGAAACCACCTGGTTGGCCGAACACCTGCACGATCCAAATGTACGCATCGTTGACATGCGCGGCTACGTGCGCACTACCGAGCAAGATGGCATTCAATATGCCCGGTATGTTGGCGCGCGTGACGAGTACGAGCAGGCGCACATACCGGGAGCAGTGTATATCGACTGGACACGCGATATTGTTGACCTGCAAGACCCGGTCGAAGCGCAGATTGCTCCGCCAGAGCCTTTCGCAGAAGTGATGGGGCAACTTGGCATTGGCGATCAGCATCTAGTGGTTACCTACGATGCCCATCCCTCCTCTCAGTTCGCGACGCGCATGTGGTGGGCGCTCAACTACTATGGGCATGAGCAGGTTGTGGTGCTCAATGGCGGTCTCCGCAAGTGGCAGCGCGAAAATCTACCTCTGACGGCAGATCTTCCCTCTTATCCGCCTGCTATCTTTACACCCAGAGTCCAACCTCAACTGCGCGCAACGGCTGAGGAAATAATCGCCTTACTGGGTAAGCCGAGTGTCGCACTTATCGATGCGCGTGATAGAGGCCAGTATACCGGGGCGGTTGTGCGTGAGCATGGTCGTCCTGGTCATATTCCAGGCGCGCTCAGCATTCCTCGCGAAGAAGTAATCGATGCTACTTCTGGCACATTTCGTAGTAATGAGGAACTGGCGCAGGTGTTCGCCTCGGCGCATGTATCCCCCTCGCAGCAGGTGATTGCCTATTGTAATGGGGGAGTTGCGGCCACCACTGTCCTCTTTAGTCTGGCCATGCTGGGCTATCCAAATTTGACCAACTATGATGGCTCCTGGAATGAGTGGGGAACACGCCAGGATTTACCGGTTGCCCTGGAATAGTTTGTATATTTCTACTCTATCTTCCATAGAGTCTTGTGTACAAATATCGATCTTCCACTTGTTTTTATATTATACCTCTGCTAAAATGGTACTCGCCTCGGTAGGAGCCGCTTGAAGAAAGCTCTGTACCTGGGAGATAGAGAGGAGTACTGGTATGTTCTGTCATTACTGTGGCAATCGCATGCCAAATGATGCGGCATTTTGCAATAATTGCGGGAACAAAGTTCCCCAGGTTTCTCAAGGGTCTCCCACAAATTCAGAAATTGATCCAACAATGAGGTCGGGACCTCCATCTCAACCACCATTACCAGTGTGGCAGCCGACCGTGCAGGCGGGACCGCCCTCCCAGCCGGGTTTGCCTCCCTTCCAACAGGCGGGACCGCCATCGCAGCCTTTCCAACAGCGGTCTGGGCCGATCTCCCAGCCGGGCTACCCTCCATACCAACAGCCATCAGGGCCGGTCTCGTCACCGGGATGGCAGCCGACCGTGCAGGCTGGGCCATCATCGCAGCCGAATTTGCCACCCTTTCAACAGCCATCGGGGCCGGTCTCGTCACCGGGATGGCAGCCGACTGCTCAGGCTGGGCCACCGTCGCAGCCATCTTGGTCAAATTGGCCGCCACAGCCTGGACAACAACCGGGCCAGTTTGGATCACCATCCATACCCTATTCGCCGCAGCAACAGCCGCCGAGTTCCTATCCTTCATGGCCCGGCGTTGCGGGCGCACCATTTCAACCACCTCCGCAGCCTGATAGGCCGACGGCGCCTCCACCTCCGCCCAGCCCATTCCAGCACTGGTTAATTCGCACGTTTCAACCATCGCTGGCCGGTAACGCGATTCTTGGCATTGTGTTGGGCGCGCTCGTTGCAGTCGTGCTTGGCGGAGCAATTGCTGTAATTCTAGAAGCAATTTTCCACGCACTTGCGCCATCTTTTGGGTTTAGTAATAACCTGGGCGCCAGCGGTCAGGATATCCTGGATTACTCACTTGGCCTGATACCTCTCCATGCACCATTCCGGGACGGGATGCAGCTTTTCTTCCTCATGCATGGCTTTGCAGCGCATGTGCAGTATACCCCTGGCGGTTTCTATTCTAGTTACAATTCTAACGCGACACTTAATGGACTATTGATCATACCTGCGCTTGCCTTGACGCTTGGCGGCTATATTGCCGCAAGTACTGATCTACAGAATCGCGCGGTCAGCAGCTTACTGCGCGGCGCTGCAATCGCTATCCCCTATGCCGCGCTGTTGATTGCGCTGGCTCCCCAGGTGAATGGCAATCTCCCCCTTTTTCCAGGCGAACCAACAACGGATGTCAATACGTTCACCATTGATTCAACCTCGCTCCTCCTCTATGGGCTGATCTGGGGAGCGATCTTTGGTTTGTTGGGGGCCACACTCAAGCTTGGCCGTGGCCGTTGGCGGCACATGGTAGTCCAATTCCTGCATACCCGCCCACGTCCACAAATCGTTGGCATGCTTACCGGTGGACTGGCAGCTTCTGGATTGGGGATCTTGCTCTCTATGCTGATGCTGTACGGTTTCTTAGCTTTCAGCGCATTCTCCGTACCCATCTTTACGCAGAACCTTTGCAATTTCGGATTGGGTTTTGCAAATTGGCAGTATATGACCGGTTGGGCTATTGCTCAGGGTCCACTGCATGCAGTAAACCTTTTCTTTTACTCCTTCGGCGCTCCGGTCAATATCGTGAATCCAAAAAACCTGGGATGCTTTTATATCAATTCCGTCACCGGCAGTGACCATGTGACGTATAGCCTGCTTGGCGGCAGTCCCCATTTACCAAACTGGACCTTTGTTTTCCTGGCAATTCCTGTCCTCAGCCTGTTCCTGGGCGGTAGGGTAAGCGCCACTTTTGGTAAAGCGCAGACTTCCGGTCAGGGCCTCGTTCAAGGTGCGCTTATCGCTGTACCCTTTACTATCCTCATGATGCTGCTCAGCGTCTTCACCATGATAGTCTTTCAGGATACTGGAACGTTCAACGGCAGCAGTTCATCTACGCCTACGACCCTGACGCAATCGTTTGGAGTGGCGCCGTTCGACCTGTTGTTGTGGGCGCTACTGAGTGGCGCTGTGCTGGGGGGATTGGGTGGAATTTACCAGACAA
>VBHV01000425.1 GCA_005881995.1 Chloroflexota bacterium
CACCCGCGCGAAACCCCCGCGGTGCCGTCACACAATTCTCAACTTCACGAAATAAATCAGACAATGAAGTACCTCCTCATGGAAAAAGCTCCCGGTACCCAGGCCAACACTTAGAAAATGTTACCGAAACTAAGAGAGGAGACTGGGAACCAGGGTCTTATGGCTCACTTCATTGTACAATGCCCAGATAAGGAAAAACAACCCCGGTAGTATTTCCCGATTCTCTCGACAATGGATAACCGGTGTGCTACACTTCAAGAAGAATGATGGATAGGAGGGCTTCGGATGACTCATAAATCGTGGGATCGTAAGATGAAGCGGTTATTCAGAAGGGCTCCAGAGGATATTGTACAATGGCTCTTTCCCGGAGCAGAGTTTCATGAAGTTGTCTCACCAGAACTGGATGGCGAAACGATTTATGCCGATCATTTGTACGAAGTTACCCTGCATGGGAAACGCTTCCTGTTGCATATTGAGTTTCAACGGAACCACGATCCCTACATGGCCGAGCGATTGTGGGAGTACAATGTACGTGCAACGTTGCAGTATGGCTGTCCTGTCTGGTCTTGCGTAATCTACTTGAAAAAAGGGAGTACCATCGAGCAAGCATTTCTTATTAGGGAATTGCCCAATGGTCAATCCGTTCATCGGTTTGATTTTTCAATCATCCGGTTGTGGGAAGTGCCAACGAAAGAGCTGAAAGAGCGCGGATTACCAGGCCTGCTTCCTTTGTTAGCGTTGACAAGGGAAGGGGCAAAGCGCGAGGTGGTGGAGGATGTTATTGTAGTGCTTACCCCGCCTGGAGAAGAGCCGAAGGCAGATTTACTAGCAATAACTTATGTATTAGCATCATTAGCATTTGAGCAGGAAGAAGACCAGGAGTGGCTTATCAGGAGGTTCGCTATGCTGGATGATATTATCAGAGAATCACGAGCGTATTATGAAATGACAAAGGAGAGTCGCGCAGAAGGCATTGAAGAGGGGCGAGAGGAGGGAAAACTAGTGGGATTGCGTGATGCTCTAGTAGCTGTTGTTCAGGCTCGATTTCCTAATCTCAAGGTTGTGCGTCTGGCAAAGGGGCAATCCTCTATGATTAATGATCCAGAAGTACTTCAAAGCTTAATTGCTAAAATCAGTCTTACCCAAACTCTTGATGAGGTACAGCAGCTGCTTATCGACTGGCCTGAGACCAACAATAAGCACGATTAACATTATCCTCAGAAGAACAAAAATCATGCGGCCTTGCAACTTTTGAAGGCCGCATTCTTCTATCTCTATAGAATGGTTCTCTACAGCCACTTGAACCCACGCCACACCACCATCAGGGAAGCGATAATCCATGCCAGCATGACCAGTACGCCTGTCTGTATGGCAGCCCAGCCAGCGCCGTTGTTGATGACCTGCCGCAGGGCATCATTCAGGTAGTAGAGCGGCATGGCGTGGATCAGCGGCTGCAGGAAGTTGGGTGCGCCGTTGACGTTGAAGTAGGAGCCGCCCAGGAACATCATAGGGAAACTGACCAGCATGATGAGTGAGTTGGCCGCTTCGGACTTCTTGATGAAACTGGAGATGGCGAAGCCGATAGCCAGCATGGTCAGCGCACCCAACGCTACGACCAGCGCGAGTAACGCCAGGTTGCCGTAGATTTGTACGTTGAAGATCCAGATTGCCAGGGCAAGCAGGAGCGCAGCTTGCACTACTGAGAGCGCCAGCCTTGCGACGAGTTGCGAGCTAATCATGGAGATGGGTTTGAGCGGCGTCGCGGCCAGGCGCCTGGTGATGCCCAACTCGCGCCAGTTGACGAGCTGAATACCGACGGCCAGGTTGGCCCACATCAGCATCATACCGAGCATGCCGGGTGTGATAAAGTCGATGGTACGGATCGTTTTCACTGAGACCCCCTGCTGGTCTAACGTTACGGGGCCTGGCTCGTGCATGACGGAGCGGTTGATACCATCGACAACGGCCTTCACGGTTAGCTGTGTGGTGGCAGTAGTCACCAGGTTGCTCTGGTTGTAGAAGACCTGGAGATGAACTCCACCCTTTACGAGTTGCTGCCCGAAGCCGGAGGGGATGATGATGACGGCGTCTCGCTGTCCATCTTTGAGCGCCTGCTGCTCACCGGCGTTGGCGCCTGTGTAGACTTGAAGCGCGTCCGATTTTTGCAGCTGGCTGACAATCTGGGCGGAAATGCTCGAATGGTCTTGATCAACCACCCCTAGCAGGGTCTTATTGGAGTTAGTGCTGCCGAAAAGGTAGCCGAACACCAGCATCGAGATGATGGCCAGGCCCAGGCTGGAGATAAGTAACGCGCGCTGGCGGATGAGCATGAGAAAGTTTGTGCGTAAAAGTGCTGTGATTTTCTTCATGATGTACTTTTCCTTTCAATAATGCAGTGAGCTATCTATTCGCCTCGAAGTTCGCGTCCGGTCAGTTCGAGGAAAACATCTTCGAGGGTGGGTGTGCGTACCTGCAGGTCGGTGATTGTGATGCCTTGCTCGTTGGAGTAGGCAAGCAGGGCCACCAGCGTGGGCTGCATCTCATCAGTGTAGATGATGTAGCGCTCGTTGGCCTGACGCACTCCGCTGACATGCGGCAGTGCCTGTAAATCGTCTTTCGCGACTCTACCCTTTATGTGGCTGTCAATAGTCGCCTTCGCGC
>VBHV01000426.1:0-924 GCA_005881995.1 Chloroflexota bacterium
GTTCGTGTTTCAGCCGAGAGGCAGTCGTCCTGAAATCCTTCTTGTTAGCAGGTATTTCTTCAGTACCCATTGTGTGATTCCTAACAAATCTGACCCTTGACGAGAAACCTGCCTGAGTTTTACTGACCTGCCCAAAGTATTGTGCATCCATTGAGAGTGAATAGGAATGATATACCACATGATATAGGTCTGATATGCATTCGTCAAGTTTTTCCTGTCAAACTAAATGTATTGAGAGATAAAATTCCTCAGATTACCTGAGGAAGCTCAGACAAGACGTTATAGCTTCGTATTGATGGGATAAAGTCTTGTCATAATTCCAATGCATGGACGCGTAATAATATAAAGACGAAAAAGGCATCAAAAATGTAAGATTTTTTGGGTTACGAAAAGAATAACCTTATAGTAGTTGCGCTGAAGATAACGTTATTGACATCAAAACATCGTAGGTTTTTCTCGGAACAGTGTTTAGAAGTATTATTCCGGCGGTAACTCAGAGACAAAGGAGAAAGCAATGAAAAGCAAAAGGACAGCGGAAGAGGCTGCAATTGGTTCTGTTATGCTTGATAAACCTCCACATATTCTGCCTCAACTCGTGGAAATAGTTGAGGGTGATTGGCAGCCAGCTTCAACTGAACAAGAGCAGTTACTTGCGCACTTAGTAGAATGCGAGTACTGTCAGGTTACCTTAGGAGTGCTGGTTGAGGCCCGACTCGCTGAAGGAAGTCCAGGCGACTCTTCTGAAGACCAGGCGCGACAACTGCTTACTCGGCTGGGTGGAATTACTCAAAAGAAGCAAGCGCATTATGAGCAAATAGCTGCATATATTGAGACACTCGAAGCGCGTGGAGAAAAGGCAGCGAACAAGAAATATCCTGATTTGGCAGAACATTTGAAACAGTGCAAAGAGTGCCAAAATCTCGT
>VBHV01000426.1:1055-3567 GCA_005881995.1 Chloroflexota bacterium
TAACCGACAACAGGCGCAGAAACCCCAACTCGGATGGCGATTTCTTCGTGAGTAAGCCCATCAAGCCAGGCCATTTTCAGTATTCGCCTATCGCGCTCTGTGTTAAAACGCGTCTTAAGGTATTCCAGAAGTTCTTTGACTACTTCGTGTAATTCTTCGCGTATAAGGCATTCTTCCTCTGTCGTTTTTGGAGCATGAACCTTGAGTATACCTGCTTCATTTTCGGTTTCGTCTGGAGAACTGGTTGGAGTAAGTGTCCACTGACTATCCAGTGCATGTTTTCTCGCCATGTCGATGATGCGATTAGTCGCGATCGTGTAAAGCCAATAGGTTAATTTACTAGTGAAGTGAAAATTCGGTAAACCGGTAACCACCGATATCATGACATTCTGGACAACATCCTCTTTGAAGTAAGGTGGCAGATTAGCAGTTTGTACTACTTTATGAATGAAATTGTGACATTCGGTCCAAAGATACGAATCCGGATTCGCGAGCATTTCTTTGACGACAACCCTATCATCTTGTCCAGGCCAATGATTGCTAGATTTTTCTGCTGCCATGTGCCGCATTCTCCCTTTCGATGGCTTGTCTTTGACTTCGTTCGCAGTACAAATCATGTAATATCTGAGGAGAAGATCGCTCTCTTCATATCCTTTGAGAGATGGCGAATACGTTAGCTAACCTACAATCTAGTTACTGGATTTGCTTTGTAAATAGTACCGGTGATAAGTGACCGCACTAAGTTATATTGTAATAAGATAGACGCATTTATCCATGATTATTAAAGCGATTTCTATTTCAATGATTCGTTACAAACTCTGGATTGAAATCATTCATTATGTAGGAACAATCTGCACTGCTTTTAGTTAATTTGAGGGTTTGGAAAGAAAAAATTGATAGATAGGAAATTATTTTGCTTTAATCCCCCGAGCGAGAGGCTTGAGGTCTACCTCTCGCTCCCTGAACGAGCGCATCACCTTATTCCAAGCGACACATCGTTTTTAGAACGAGGCGCGGCTGTAGTCGAGGTGACAACTACCTCCGCGGATGTGAGAGAGAACAGGAGGCTGGAAAGAGGGCGCTGAAAAATCTGCTCAGTTGCGTCCACTTTCACCAGATGCCCATATGACAGGCGAATCCGGTTGCTCCGTTTCTTCTCTGGGGTTGCTCTAAGCACAGTGTAGCGCATGCATATTAAAATTCTGTTATGTAATAATTAAATGTTGGTCAACCTTTACTTACCGATCCATTTCCCTCTATATTCAATATATGAATATTCAATGATTTATCAGGATGAAGCCTTGGCTCATGCCTGGCGGCCTGCTCATCTTCACAGGAGGCTTTCATGAAACGTTCCCTGCACCTGTTTCTCTTGCTTGTGGCATTGTGTAGTGCGGTAGCGGCGTGTGGAAATTCCTCCTCCTCTTCGGCGGCATCCACGCCCTCATCGATCAAAATAAACATCTTTGCGGCTGCTTCGTTGACGGAATCATTTACTCAAATCGCTGCGGCCTATCACCAATTGCATCCCGATGTCACGATCACCAATAACTTTAATGGATCGCAGTTGTTGGAGCAGCAGATTGCCAATGGCGCGCCTGCCGATGTCTTCGCCTCGGCTGATATGGCGAATATGATGAAAGCCAGCAATGCCGGGTTGGTTGGCAATGCAAAAGTCTTTGTCAAAAATAGACTGGTGGTCATCATTCCCGTCGGCAACCCAGGCCAGATCATGTCGTTGAAAGACCTGGCACGCAAAGGTGTCAAGATTGATCTTGAGGCTGACACTGTTCCGGCGGGACACTATAGCCGCCAGGCATTGATGAACATGTCGCAATCACCCGATTTTGGCGCAAACTACGGCAACTCGGTGCTGGCGAATGTGGTCTCGCAGGAAGAAAACGTAAAGGCAGTGGTGCAGAAGGTACAACTGGGTGAAGTTGACGCGGGGTTTGTCTATCGTACAGACGTAACGGCTGCGGTTGCCAGTAAGGTGACGGTACTCGATATTCCCGATCCGTTCAACGTCATTGCCCAGTATCCTATCGCCGTGGTGAAAAGCTCCGCGAACGCGGCAGCGGCGCAGTCCTTTGTAGATTACGTGCTTTCCATGGCCGGAGAGGACATCCTGGCGAAATATCATTTCATCGCTGTGAATCCATAAAAGACCTTGAGGGGATATTACATGGGCAAGAAGTGGTCGTACCGGTCAGCATGGTCGGCTCGCGTTCTGGTGGGTGTACTGGCCGGTACTTTTTTTCTCTTCCTGGGTATACCCCTGGCGGCTCTGCTCATCCGGGAGCCGCCAGCCATGCTATGGATCTCGATTCAGCAGCCGGAAGTGTTTCAAGCGCTGCAATTAAGCATTGTAACGACATTCTTCAGTACACTGCTCACAGTGTTGTTCGGTTTACCGGTGGCATATGTACTGGCGCGCACTCGCCTGCCTGGTCGCAGAGTGTTGGAGATACTGGTAACTATGCCGACCGTGCTGCCGCCGGTGGTAGCGGGG
>VBHV01000427.1 GCA_005881995.1 Chloroflexota bacterium
AAATCATGATTCGTTTTCTGTGGAGCAATCTCAAGGGATACCGTTTTCTCGTTGTGTTCATTTTTGGAGCGACCATCTTCGAGGTGCTCGCCTCTTCTTACGGCATCGTTGTCATCAAGGACATCTTTAATGCAGTTGCACCTCCACCACAACCTGTAAAGGGGGTCCCACCTCCTTCAAAGGAGCCCAGTTCTCCATTTAACCTGGTCCTCAACCTGTACAGCCCTACTTCACACGATCCTCCAACCATCGTCACGTTCTTAATCATCGTGCTCGTTGTGCTTGGTCTACTCGATGCCGGACTCATCTACCTGCAACTCTTCCTGACCTCTCGTGTTGCGCAGAATCTGTCAGCACGGCTGCGCAAAAAACTCTTTGACCAGCTCCAACGCCTCTCATTGGACTGGCATGGCAAACAAAAGAAAGGTGATCTTGTTCAGCGTATCACTGGTGACATCGCCAACGTTGAAAAGCTGGTCACGGACGGCCTGGTCGACTCGCTGGGAGATATCTTAATCCTGGTGGTCGCCGTGTATTTTATGTGGACCACCCAGTGGCAACTCGCGATCAGTTCCATAGTGCTCGTGCTAGCTCTCGCCGTTACCATCTTCTCCTACACCAAAGCCATCAAGGCTGCCGCCAAAAGAGCATCCAAGTCCCTTGGAGAAGTAGCCGACGTTGCAGCAGAGGACGTCGGCGCCATTACGGTCCTGAAAGCATTCTCACTGGAAGACCGTGAAGCCACGCGCTTTAACCGCTACGTTGGCAAAAGCCGCCAGGCAGGGCTTGACGCAGGCGCACTCCAGGCACAATTTACGCCGGTGGTGAATATTTTAGTAACGCTTGGTTCTGCTTTCATCATCGGCATGGGGGCCATTGCCATAGTGATGAAAGGGAGATTCCCCATCATCGACGTCGTGGCTAATCCAGTAGTTACTGCTGGCACCCTGACCCTTTTCATTGGTTTCTTGAAGAATTTCTTCCAACCCATGAAAGATCTTTCCAAGTTGGCCAACGTCTTCACCAGTGCCGCGGCCGGAGCTGAGCGCATGCAAGAAGTCCTGGACCAGGCTCCCGAAATCACGGAGAGTGCAGCCCCGTACGCCGGACCACGGCGGCTCAGAGGCGAGATCACCTTTGAACACGTCGTCTTTGGCTACACGCCGGAACGCCCCATCCTCAAAGGCATCAACCTGCACATTGCCGCGGGCAAAAAAGTCGCGCTCGTCGGCCTGTCCGGGGGTGGCAAAACCACCCTGATTAAGCTGATCCCTCGCTTTTACGAAGTCAATCAGGGAAGCGTCAAAATTGACGGCCTCGATACTCGCACGATCCCACTGGCTTTATTACGCCGCAATGTCAGCCAGGTCTTGCAGGAATCGGTGCTCTTCGAGGGAACCATCCTGGAGAATCTCAAGTTAGGCCGACCCGAAGCGACGTATGACGAGATCGTCGCAGCGACAAAACAAGCCCATATCCACGACACGATTATGCTTTTGCCTGATGGCTACCAAACCAGGGTGCGCGAACGAGGCAAGAACTTCTCTGGCGGCCAAAGGCAGCGCTTAGCGATCGCGCGCGCGATTGTGGTTGATTCGCCCATCCTGGTGCTGGACGAGCCTACCGCTAGCCTGGACGTCGAAGCAGAGGTCGAGGTGCTGCGAGCCATCGATACCCTTGTGGTGGGACGCACCGTCTTGATGATTTCTCACCGCCTGAGTACGCTGGGCAATGTGGATGAAATCATTGTGCTCAAAGATGGACGTATTGTTGAGCAGGGGACCTACCAGGAATTGAAGCGTCAGAACGGTGTGTTCGCGGGGCTACTCAAGGAACAGAATCGCTACAACGTTGATTATCAGGGTGGATCGGTCATTGTTCCCAGGGCTGAAATCGACCATTTAATCAACCAGCAGCCCCAGGGAGCGAGACCACCTCGCCCACCCACACCTGTACCGTATCCTGCTGTCAGGCCAGAGCCAGTGCCAGGACTCCCCGCGAGAGATCCTCGTGTGGTGAGAGGAAGCAGAAATGCAAACCCGCAGCAACCGCTCAACGCTCGCGTCTTGATTGAGGTGGATGGACAGATTGTGGGACAACGACCACTAGATAAACCTGTACTTACCGTGGGACGACTTTCAAGCAGCGATGTGCAGATACCCTCGCAGCGCGTCTCACGCCTGCACGCCAAGATACGCTGGGGAAAGGAGTATGGAGCCTGGGTCATTGAGGATGCGGAGAGCCTGAATGGGTTGACCTTCCAGGGACTGCGTGTGGATCAACACGTATTTAGGAAAGGAGACCGCGTCTACGTCTCTCCGTCAGCGGCGATTCTTTATGAGCTGATGTGACACGGGCAGCAGAAGGATGATGTCACTTCCAGCGTGGAGGCTCATCCTTCAAACTAGAGGAGATGCGAAGCTACCATGCTGCTGATTTGCCGGACGAGGTTCTGTCCAGCTCCCAAAGAGGCGTTGTCCTTCGTATACACCGCAATGATGTAGACCTCCGCGCCGTCCATCACGATGCCAGAAGAGTTCATCTCCCACAGTCCATCGGGACCAGGCACCCAGCCATCTTTCATGGCTACAAGAGCTCCTGGGGGCGCGGTGTCTCCTACCCCCACCCGCTGATCCGCCTCCACGTGCTCCATGAGGTAGAATGCCAGGTGGCGGTCGTGCACAGTCAGAATGCGGCCTTTATACAGGAGGGTCAGCAGATTCACCATCGTCCAGGGTCCCGATCCTGTGCAGGTAGCTTGCCACCCCGACTGCACCTCCAATTTCACCATAGTAGAGGGCCGAAGCCGAATCGTTGTTGGAGTTCTCAATCATCGTCGTCAGCAGCCACATTTCGTAGCTGGAGGGCGCTCGCCCCTGCCGTTCAATCATGTCGAGGAAGGTGAGCATAATCGGCACTTTCATCGAACTGCCCGTGACGAACCAGTTCTTCGCATTGTAGGTGTAGTAGCGGCCGCGCGTCACATCATAGACTGCTGCATTCATGATACTACTGCTGTTAGTCAGTTGGGCTCCCTGCGCGTTGGTCCGACCTGCTGGGAAGAGCGTCATACTACCGACGAGGACCAAAAAGCTCATGAGCATGGTTCGAGTAACGAAGAAGCAGAGTTGCCTTTTCATCCTTGCCATCTGGCTGGCTGGCTTCTGTTCTTGCATTCTGGTGTTCCTCCTGTCTGTTTGGCTGCGCACTTCATGGGATTTGTTGACATCACTTATTCCTATGTATCCGGTTATGTGGGAGATGCTTCAAGCCTATCACGCTCGTTTCTACTGTCTCGTTTCATATGGGAGGAGTGCCTTGGAAATTTCCAGAGTTGTTTTGTTACCACCGAATGTGAGACTGTTGGCGAACCCCATTTCCATAGCCTATTTATGCGCGAAGACGACCTGCTCTAACGCCCTGGCAAGCGCGAGTTCATCGAGCGTTGCCAGGTTACTCAAAATAATGATCGTGACGTGATCATCAATGTAGCGCCCAATGTACGTCCTGAAGCCATCGACCCGCCCATCGTGCCAGATCAAGCGGTGCGCAGGCACCCGCGCTCCGGTGATGAACCACCCATACCCATAGCTCGACCCGAC
>VBHV01000428.1 GCA_005881995.1 Chloroflexota bacterium
CATGATTGGCCGGAATCCTTCCACCAGATCGAGCGCCTATGCTAGCCACCTTGCTAATCAACAGCGACTACCCCAGCCTCTCTCTCCCCAACACCCCGCGCAGCAGCCCACAAGGCACGCTGAGGGGAGGGGGGCCGGTTGAAATGTAGTGATGCCCCTTGTGGGCATCAGGGGGGTGGAGGGGAGGTGGCTTCTCATCGCCTTGTCAATCATCTTTGCGGAGGGGGGTGGCGCGCATCAGGCTGGTGTGCCAAGCATCACGCCTCCTCCCTTCCACTCCACCGCCTCATGCTTCCGAAGCCAACGCCAGTTGTCGTAGCTCCTCTTGCAATTGGTGCCATACTACCCGTTCTGCCTGCGCATAGGAGAGAATTTGCCCTTGCAACGCCTTTTCTCTCATAACCTGGACAAGGCGCTGCTGAAAGGACAACATATAGGGCTGCTGCACCTGTGGGGAAGGCATCATGACAAGCTCAATCTGCTCTGGTTGATAAAATTCCTCTTCCCGCAATATCAATGCGAGCAGGGCCGCGAACTGCTGGATCAGTGCTACACGAGAGCTGGTAAAAAGCCTCAACTGTGAACTGGCAACGGAAAGGCAGCCCGCAATACGCCCCGCGCGTCGCAGAGGATGAGCGCTCAAGCTTTTTGCTTCCGAAACCAGGCTTACCGGAACCAGACCTTCATACTCCTCAAGGTTCTGGATGGTTACAGCTTGACGTGTTACCGACACAACGTATCCAGCCGTTGACTCCGAGCCAAGCAAGATATTCTGATGCAGCGCCTGGCCAACCCAGGGAGGAGTTCCCAGGCGCAATGTCGTGTGCAGAGCGGAAATCTTGTCCCCCTCTAAAGGAGGCAAACATTGCGCCAATACACATACCATTCCCAGCTGCTCTGGATCGAGTTGCTCGATGGCCTGCTGCAAGATAAGGTTGCCAAGTGACCAGAATTGCTGCGCCTCGTTTAAGGTCGAGTATTCACGAAAGACACGCGCGAAGAACGAGGCTGGAATCTCTGGCAATACGTCCGCATCTTTTCTTCCTGCCTCGTCGGTGAAATGCTCAAACTCCTGCCGGATCAATTCGAGCAATACCGAACGATGCTGAGGTAACGCCGCGAGTAGTTGGTGCAGGTTCTGCGCTCGCGGATCCGTTTCATCATTGACCCAGCGTATCAAGGTGAAAGGATTGATATCTAATGCCTGGGCAAGGCGTTTTTTCTCATTCGGGTCCTTGATGATAGTTCGCAGCAGTTCACGCCATGTTCGGGGGAATTCTTGCATAGTATTCACCTTCGCGCCTGTATAGTTTATCTAAAAGATTGTAATTGAAGCAACTCCTCTTCCAACTGTTGCCATATCATTTGTTCCGCTTCTTTCATATTCAAAGGTTGCTGCTTGCTCGCAGCCTGTTTCATCATATCGGACATACGCTGACGGATGGTGGAGAGTATAACCTTCTGTCGCTCGTAGGAGGGCATAATCTTGAGCGCAATACGCTCGAACTCATAAAACTCCTCCTGCATGAATGCCAGGACCAGCAGATGAGCGTAGCTTTGCATGAGATCAAGCCGGGATGGCAGAAAAAAGTTGGGCTGAGAACATGAAACGAGTAAACATCCCGCTATACGACCCGCGCGGATAATTGGATGAGCTGCCGCGCTTTCCTCGCCGCTTATCCAATGGGCAGGAAATAGATACTGCCATTCCGAGCGCGTCTGGATAGCAAGGGGGCGCCCAGATGCCACGACATATCCTGCCAAGGACTCAGCACCGAGAAACATAGTCCGTTGATCCAGTCCCCGCTCCCAGAAATTCGTCCCCAGTCCAACCGTCTCACGCAGGCTGCGTATATACTGAGGCGCAGGCGGCATGCAGCGTACTACCGTGATCTCAATGCCGACACGATTGGGATCCAGTTGCTGGAGAGCTTGCAGCAAGATAAGGTCACAGATAGCCCTGAAACGTAATGCCGGTGCAGTTGTCGTAAACGCATTTAAGACGCTCGTGTAGAAAGGAGTAGGAATCTCGTGCTCGCCATCCAGGCCCTTCGCTTCATCGAAAACAGGCTTGAGATCATCAGGCAGTAGTTCAAGGAATTGGGAGCGATATTTGGGCAAGGCATCGAGCAGACGATGAATGTTAGAGAGACGCGGTTTCGCCTCATCATTCACCCAACGTGTTAAGGTAAGAGGATTGACCCCCACCAGGGAGGCAATACGCTCTTTTTCTTGACCACTCGTCAAGCACTGTCCTAACAGTTCACGCCATGTTTGTGGCTCGGACATACCGTTCTCTATTCTGTAGCGTAAAATCCGCTCTTAAATCAAATATCGAAAAGTATCATATCAGGATAAAAGTACTAATGTCA
>VBHV01000429.1 GCA_005881995.1 Chloroflexota bacterium
TTACACACGCAGGACTTCACCTACATCTAAATATCGTCAGCGAGCCTGGCTCATCATATTAGCCCTGGCCGCGCTCGTCCTGCTGGCGGCATGCGGCGGTGACAACGGTTCAGGGACAGGCACCACTCCCACCGCGGCAACGGGCAATACGCCCACCGCAGGCGCCACTACTCCGACTACATCAGGCAATGCGATGGCAGTCACCATCACAACAGATAGTAGCGGCAGTTTTGCCTTCAGCCCTGCCACGATCACCATCAAAGTTGGCACCACCGTCACCTGGACCAATATGACCGCAGCACCGCATACCGTAACCAGCGATGATGGCAAGTCCTTTGACTCAGGCATATCCAACCCGATCTCCGCGTCTGGTGGGACATTCAGTCACGCGTTTATGACCGCCGGAACATTTGCCTATCACTGCCAGATTCACCCCTTTATGAAAGCCACGGTTATCGTGCAATAGTCCTGTTCCAGTGTTCCAACAAATGCTTGCAACCATCGCCACTCCTGTGTTAGATTCAACACACCACAAGGCAATAACACAATTAGGAGATCGGTGATGGTTGTAGCATTACCCAGAACAACAACGCTCTATTGGAGCAGCACGCCCAGTCCACAGGGTTCGTGCATAGTCATGTCAACGGAACAAGGCATTTGCTGGGCGGGAACTCCAGGCGCGCCATTCGATGCGGGCCTGGCATGGATACAGCGCAAGTTGGACATCGAACAGGTCGTTGAGGGCGAGACCATCGCTCCCTTGCAGCAGGCAATGGACCAGCTACGCCGCTACCTCGCAGGCGCCCCCTTGCAGTTTACCTGCCCGCTCGATCTACGCGGCACCCCTTTTCAGCTCGCGGTCTGGAACGCACTCTATCGCATCCCTTACGGTGAGACACGTTCGTACGCAGAGATTGCCCGAGAAATTGGGTATCCCAAAGCCGTGCGCGCAGTAGGAGCCGCCAATGGTGCAAATCCCGTCGCCATCATTGTGCCGTGCCACCGCGTCGTTGGCAGCAATGGCGCACTGACAGGCTACGGTGGGGGATTGCCTACCAAAAAATGGTTGCTCGCATTAGAAGGAGTCAGCAGTTCAGGTAGGAACCTGGACAACCCGGCAAAGTCGAAAGTCCACAGGGCCACCAGCTTGCAAACGCGGGCACATCAACCGCGATAGTTGCCGGCCTGGGTCATGAATATCTTGATGAGGCCCCGCACAACTACCGCGATGATGCCAAGCTCTACCAAAAATATCACGATCCATATCCATGTCAGCGGCTTACCTATCAGGTTTGCGGCAGCCCTGGCATCAAGTGAGCTGAAAAACAGCGGAGTTAAAATAATCAAAGGGAATGCCAGCAGTATCAGGCAGCAGACAGCCACAAAGGCAGGTAGGATAATGCGCCAGAGACCGGAATCACTGAGATTTTCGGTCTTTGCCGTGCCGTAAGCTTTTCGCACTTCCGCGGCGGGCTTCTCTTCCACTGCATTCTGACTTGAGGTAGTATTTTCCATCGTTCGTACATCTCCTGAGATGTCAACCTGGGTCGCCAGGATTTTTCTTCAGTATATCATAAGAAAGAGGCGAGCGGGTGCCAGATCAGACCCGGCCAAAACAGACCTCGTTTCCAACCGGAAACAGCGCCATTACATGGTGGAGTTGGAGACCTGGCATCAAACCGCGTAATGCGTTCATCATCGGGGCGCCACTGACCCTGCTGGCCTGCTTTTTCATCGGTGTAGGTCTCTATGCCCTGCTCTTCGGCATCATCGACAGCTACTCGCCCCCCTTACAAATTCCCGCGGTCGTAACAGGCTACAGCACCGGCGCCATCGATGGCCAGCCCCGCCTGACCATTCGCCTGGACCGGTCCAGCAACCCAACCATCATCTCACCGGTCATTTTCCCGGCAACCCATCAGGCCATTCATACAGGCGATCACATTCTGCTCGACTATTCACCGCACCTGCACTTTCTCTACGCCCTGGAACACGCGGGCCAACGCTACAACCTGCCGGGCAGCAGCGCGCTGGGCAATCCCTTCGCCTCATTTGCCCTGCTCATCGTCGGCCTCGCCCTCTTACCCTACCCACTCTACCTGCTCCTCTGGGCATGGCGCGATCTCCATACTCAATCAGGACGCTCAATCCTCGCCAGAGTTGCAGGTCTACACACCACTCAGCAGACCCGCCTGGCGCGCCCCGGCATAACACGCCCCATCTCCCGCACCTCCTATAGCGTAGCTCTACAGGAACTTGAGCCATCTACCGCGGAGGAAATCCAGACATTTCGCATCAAGGAAAGCATCTATCGCACGCTCCACGTAGGAGATGTGGTTCGCATCGTCTATTCTCCCCATCTGCATTACGTTTACTCACTCAAGCAGGCTGACATTGAACACCCGGCAGGCTCTTAAATGATAGGGAGGAGAGGAGCATATGCATACAGCGACAATCCCGCAATGCGTTAAAGCCCTACAACGTTTTGTGGATGTCCTTTATCCCCCACGATGCGCGGGCTGCCAGCACAGTGGATACGTCCTCTGTCCATCGTGCTTCTCCCAGATTCACCCGCTATTGACGTCATCTTGCCAGCGCTGCAGCTCTCCGTTGTCACCATCGGGAGCATGCCCCACCTGCCAGTATGCCCCGCTCAAAGTCACTGGATTACGCGCAGTCAGCTACTACCAGGAGCCGCTGCGATCCTGCATCCACGCGCTGAAATACAATGGCAACACACGCGTAGCCGAACCATTAGGCGCCTTACTCGCGCAAACCTACCTCAACTTCGGCATCCAGGCCGACATCATCATCCCCGTACCGCTGCATAGCGAACGCCACAAGCAGCGCGGCTACAACCACGCGGCGCTGCTGGCAGCCGTCTGCGCCGCCAAAACTGGCATCCCGTTCTACGACAACCTCGTACTTCGTCACCGCGCCACCCTCGCCCAGGTCGGCTTACACCCATCTGAGCGCCAGCAAAACGTGCAGGGCGCCTTCACCTGTTCCCCCGCCTTCGCTCCCGGCCAACTTCATGGGCGCACCATCCTGCTCATCGA
>VBHV01000430.1 GCA_005881995.1 Chloroflexota bacterium
TATATCCTGGACAATGTTGACCATGTCGGGTTAACCGCAAACGCTGATGTACACACGCTGATCCAACACTTGCTCGACGGTACGGTGACCAGTCAGACGCAGGTTTCGGCAACGTTCCATTCCCCGTTCGATGCGGGCGTGCATGAGTTACCATAAAGTTCCCTGGGAGGTATAACCATGGATCACATGACCAACACCAGTCAACCGGGCCGCCATGCACAAGCTGGCGATGCGCCTGTTGCCGATCGCTGGCTGTTACGGGTGAGAGGCGCTGTGGATGTAGAGATTGAGGACGAGCGGGGCAATCGCATTGGTCGCTACATTCCACATGGCGAAATCAAGGAAGAGGAACGAGAAGAGTTGGAGGCAGAAAAAGAAGGGCGCGAAAGCGAAGAGCATCTTCCCCATACTGCTCAAGCAAATCAAGACCTTCCCAACCTGTGGGAAGTAACCATTCCAGGTGCAACCTATCACCCTGGACGAACGGTTACTTCAGTCTTTTTGGGCCAACCTGGACGATACACATGTAATTTCCAGGGGCGATCAGCAAGCGCTGCTGATATCTACTTTACATCCTTTAGTTCCCAGGCCAAACTCCGCACCATCTTCTTTCAAAGCATCCCCATCAGGGAACGGGAGCAAGCTCAATTTGTCTATGACACCTTTGCCCCTCCGGCCGCGCCCGTGCTTACTCTCGGAACACGTGAAATTGAGCCGACAGCCATCTTGAGTCCGAGTGAGAGTGATGACACCACACCACCGGCGACAAGCATCTCTATTCAAGATGGACAGATGATGCTGTCGGCAACGGATAACCCGGGCGGTGCCGGGGTCTGGCGTAGCTACTACACGACCGATGGACGCAACTTTGCAGTGTATACGCAGCCCCTCCCACTCCCCCCGGATGCCAAAACCGTGATGGGCTATTCGGTAGACCGCAAAGTCATATCGTCTTCACAGCGATAGCGGGCTATACGAAAATCGCGGCCCAGCGAGTGCGCGTGATGAACCCTGACCCCATCCCTCTGACCGGCCAGTTGCAGTGGCGGGCTTCGACAGAGACTCCGTGGCTCGCGGTTCAACCACAGGAAGGAATGACGCCAGGACTGATTACGCTGTCTGTGAACATAGGCACCCTGGGACCAGGTACCTACACCGGCAGTGTCATCGTCAGTTCACCGACACCGAACGTGGTCTATGCCGAGCGAGTCATCTCGGTCGATTTAGTGGTAAGCGCAGGGCAAGGGCAGCTTTCGTCACAGTAAAAGGTGGACGCCGGCCAATCCCCTCTTTTGTTGTCGCACGCCAGAAAATCTGATATAGTGAAGCATACCGTCGTTACCCTCTAGATTGCAACGGAGCATTCACTATGACAGCACAAGACACTGGAGACACAGCAACGACCACGCTAAAGCGTACTCCGCTCTACGAGGAACACCTTGCATCAGGTGCGCGCCTGGTACCCTTTAGCGGCTGGGAAATGCCTGTCCAATATAGCAGTATTTTGGAAGAACATCGCGCCGTGCGCACACATGCCGGCTTATTTGACGTCAGCCACATGGGCGAATTCAAAGTCGAGGGACCCGACTCCCAGGCTTTCCTGCAACACCTGGTCCCCAACGACGTTGCTCGCCTGGCGGAGCACCAGGCCCTGTACACACAACTCTGCCTGCCCGACGGCGGCACCATCGATGACCTGATCATCTACCGCCTCGCGGACAGCCACTACATGCTCGTCGTCAACGCGGGCAACATCGACAAAGATTTCGCCTGGGTGGAGCAGCAAACAAAAGGCTTCGATGTCATTCTCGCCAATCAATCCGACGCTACCGCCCTGCTCGCCCTGCAAGGACCAGAGGCGCAGGCCATCCTGCAGCCGTTGACCGACACCGACCTCGCCAGCATCCGCTACTACCATTTTGAACCGGGCATAGTAGACGGCATCAACTGCTTTATTTCGCGCACAGGCTACACCGGTGAAGACGGCTTTGAACTCTACTGCGCCCCCGTGGATGTCGTCAAGCTCTGGCGCGACCTGCTCGCAGCCGGAAAAGAGCGCGGTCTGCTGCCCGCAGGCCTGGGAGCCCGTGACACCCTGCGCCTGGAAGCCGGTTACTGCCTCTACGGACACGAACTCGACGAAACAACCAATCCCTTAGAAGCTGGCCTGGGCTGGACGGTCAAACTCGCCAAAGGTGACTTTATTGGGCATGACGCCCTTGCCAAAGCCAAAGAAGAGGGTCTGAAACGTAAGCTCATCGGCATCGAAATGGTTGATCGCGGCGTTTGTCGCGGCGGCTACGCCATCTACGACAACGGGCAGCAGATCGGCGCATTGACCAGCGGCGCGCCCAGCCCCACCTTCAACAAAAATATCGGCATGGGCTATGTCGCTGTCGAGGATGCCGTCCCAGGCAAACCAGTTCAGATAGACATTCGTGGAAAACACACGGCAGCGCAAATTATTGCGCTTCCATTTTACAAACGCCAACGGTAGGGACGCGATGAATCGCGTCCTTTTTTTGTCCATAATCATATTCAGAAGGGAGACAGCTATTTATGGCAAGCCTCAATCATCCCGCGAACCTCAAGTATAGCAAAACCGACGAGTGGGTGCGCGTCGAAGGCGACCAGGCCACCATCGGCATCACCGACTACGCCCAGGATCAGCTGGGCGACATCGTCTATATCGAACTACCCTGGGATGCCAACCAGAACGTCTCGCACGAGTCGAAATTCGGCGATATCGAATCCGTCAAGGCTACCTCGGAACTGATTTCGCCCATCAGCGGCGACGTTGTAAAGGTCAATGAAGCCTTGAAAGACCAGCCTGAACTCATCAACGACAGCCCTTACGAAAACGGTTGGATGCTCGTCGTAAAAATGGCCAACCCCGCCGAAGTCGACACCCTCATGAGCGCCGACCAGTACAAAGCGTATCTCGAGGGTAGGTAAGGGATCGAAACTAAACCGGGGATATTCTGTAGGGGTAGGGACGCTTGCGTCGCCCGCCGCCCATCGCCGCCGACATCCAACAAATATACATTGCCTCACCCACAAGGGAGAACCATTTACATGAGCTATATACCCAACACACCGGAAGACCAGCAGGCCATGCTAGCCACGCTGGGTCTTTCTTCATTAGAGGAACTGCTGACGCCCGTGCCGGAAAACGTGCGCCTGCGTCGCCCCCTCGATCTGCCGCCCGCCGTGGCTGAACCAGACCTGAAACGCCTGCTCAATAACCTGGCGGCGCAAAACAAGAACCTGGACAGCACGCTCTCTTTTCTCGGCGCGGGAACATATGACCATGCCATACCGAGCGTGGTGCCCCACCTGCAGCGGCGTTCCGAATTCGTCACCTCCTACACGCCCTACCAGCCCGAAGTCAGCCAGGGCATGTTGCAGACCATCTACGAATTCCAAACCATGGTCTGCCAGATCACCGGGCTGGATATCGCCAATGCCTCGCTCTATGATGGAGCGACCGCGCTGGTCGAGGCCGTCTTGCTGGCGGTAGGCCCAGGCGGGCGCGGCGAGGTCGTCATCTCAGAGGGCGTCGACCCGCAATATCGCACCGTCTTACATACCTACGCCCACGCGCGCGGCTTCAGCGTCAAAGAAGTGCCAACCCGCGACGGCGTCACCTCGGTAGAAGACCTGGACGCCGCAGTGAGCGCGACAACCGCCGCCGTCGTCATCCAACAGCCCAATTTCTTCGGCTGCATCGAAGATATGCGCGCAATCGAGCCAATCGCGCACGAAGG
>VBHV01000132.1 GCA_005881995.1 Chloroflexota bacterium
TGAAATCGATTTTTCGTTATCATTCAGGACAATAACCAGGTTTTTCTTCAAGCTGCCAGCGTTATTGAGGGCCTCCAGGGCCATGCCGCCCGTCAACGCGCCGTCACCGATCACGGCGACCACTTTGAAATCCTTGCCTTGCAGGTCGCGCGCGACCGCCAGACCAAGGGCGGCTGAAATAGAGGTACTGGCGTGGCTGGCGCCGAATACATCATAGGGACTCTCTTCGCGCCGCAGGTAGCCGGAAAGTCCGCCAAATTGACGGATGGAATGAAATTGAGTGCGCCGCCCGGTCAATAATTTATGAACATACGCCTGGTGTCCAATATCCCAGACCAGTAAATCGTCCGGCGTATTGAAGACCGCATGGAGAGCCATAGTTAATTCAACGACACCGAGGTTGGGAGCCAGGTGTCCACCTTTTACCGAGACTTTTTCGATGATCTCACGCCGAATCTCCTCGGCCAATTGCCGCATTTGCGCAGGCTTTAACGTGCGCAACTGTGCGGGACCGTCAATACTGTCGAGTATCCTAGTCAATTTGTCCTCCAGTTGTAGGAATTCCCCGGTCTGCTCTGATGCGCATAGACAACGGCCAGGGTTCCCTCTGCAGCAGATTACGATATCAGGAGAAGCCATCGATCATACCGATATTCAGCCTTCTATACGGAAAAGAGCTTTATCGATGGAGCCGGTTGCACTTCTCTAGAGAAGATGTTATTATCCAGCGCAGAGGGTATATGATATCATTCACATGGTATTATAGAGTCTGTACAGGCAATGCTGCAAATACCCTGATCAGAAAATTCATGCACCTGGGGGCTTGACAGCACTTCACCTGGCTTCACAAGCGGCCTCACCCCCTTTTAGCAGCATCTTGACAGGTTTGCAGTTTCTTCATATTATGAATACATAGGTACCACCATACGTACAGTGGTATGGCTTGAGATTCTTGTAGGGCGTCCCTTGAAGTTGGAGAGATTGCTATCCCTTTGGGGAGGCTCTACAGAAAAAGGTGGAGAATGACAAAGAAAGACGAGAAAGACGCAGACCGACCACATTATTATTCTCAATTCTGGCTGGATGTGGCCGCCGGACGCAGGGTGATTGGTACCCCAAGAACTGAAGAGGGTTCAGATCAGACTGAAGCCGAAATGCCAGAACCTGTAAGCGCCGCACGCAGGGCGGCTGGACATGTCGCATCCGTGGATGGCTACCAGGAGACTCGTTCACCAGGCGCTGCTGAACCAGCATATGAGGAGGAGTATAGCGAGCCGGAAGAGGAAGTCGAGCTGGCAAGCGACCTGAACGACGAGGATATCCCCAATATCGTCGTTGAAGATTTCCCTGAAGAAGACCTCATTAGCCCCGAACCTGCTGTCATCGACGAAGAGGAAGAGACGGAAGAACCGGACGAGGAAGATGAGTTTTTCGACGAGGAAGATGAGGATGATGACGAATGGGCTGCACGCGGACGCAAGAAGCCTAAACCTGGACGACAGGTGAAACAGCCGAAGCCGCCCGCCAAGAAGCCCAAACGGGGAGGACGCGGATTTTAAACGAAAAGAAGAGGTCGGAGATTGAACCATCGGCCTCTTCTTTTGCGCACCTTTTCCAGCGCATTACGGGTAGATGCCGCGAAACTGCGTTGCTTCCGCTACGCGTGCGATCGCCAGCATATTGGCTGCCAGGCGCATATCACAGGAGGACTGATCGGCCTTTTCCGCGACGGCGTTAAAGGCGCGATTCATTATGACTTCGAGTTTCTGGATGATCTCTTCCACGCCCCAGAAGAAGCTCTGCAGGTCCTGTACCCATTCAAAGTAGCTGACGGTGACGCCGCCCGCGTTGGCCAGGATATCCGGGATAACGAGGGCGCCCTTGCTAAAGAGGATGGCGTCGGCCTCCGGCGTAGTAGGGCCATTGGCGGCTTCGGCAATGATGCGTGCCTGAACGCGAGGGGCATTGGCGGCGGTTATGACGCCCTCAGTGGCGGCTGGAATCAAAATATCACAGGGAACCTCCAGCACATCTTGAACGCTGATGGACTGCGCGCCAGGAAAGCCGATGACGCTGCCCTGCTCCTGCTTAAAGCGTAAAACGGAGGCGGGATCAAGGCCAGCTTCATTGTAGATACCACCGCGTGTATCGCTGACGGCGACGATTTTTGATCCTTCCCTTTGGAAGAGGCGTGCTGCAATCGAACCTGCGTTGCCGTAGCCCTGGATGCTGACGCGCGAGCCCTTGAGGGGCATACCGATACGCCTGGCCGCCTGGCGAGTGACAAACAGGACGCCCGTCGCGGTGGCGTCGTTACGACCTTCACTGCCGCCGATAGAGAGCGGTTTGCCGGTGACGATAGCGGGCACGGAGTACCCTTCATGCATGGAGTAGGTATCCATAATCCACGCCATGACCTGGGAGTTGGTGTTGACATCGGGCGCGGGAATATCGCCATGGGGACCGATAACGATGGAAATCTCGGTAGCATAGCGACGGGTGAGACGTTCCAGTTCGGACGGGCTCATATGCTTGGGATCGCAGATGACGCCACCTTTCGCGCCTCCGAAGGGTATGGCTACGACCGCGCATTTCCAGGTCATCCACATTGCGAGCGCTTTCACTTCATCCAGCGTCACATCGGGGCTATAGCGAATGCCCCCTTTGGCCGGGCCACGATTGACATTGTGCTGGACACGATAGCCTGTAAAGGTCTTGATGCGGCCACTGTCGAGGCGCACCGGGAAATTGACGGCAAGTTCACGTTTGGGCTGTCGCAGAATCTCTCGCATATCCTCTGAGAGGTTTAGTTTTTCAGCGGCTGCCTCAAATTGCTGAACTGCCATTTGATAGGGATTCAATGCGGCAGACTTCACTTCTTCGTGCATTATGTCTGCTTCTCCTTTTCAAGGGTACGAAACACCTTCTACGCAGGAGGCGCTTCGTCCAATTTTTTCATGAGTAAATTACGTACACTATCGGCCTTTGCCTGGCCGCGAGTTTGTTTCATGACCTGACCAATCAATGCCTGCAAAGCGTTGACTTTGCCAGCGCGATAGTCATTGGCCGCCTTTGGATTGTTGGATATCACCTCCTCTATAATACGTTCCAGCTGACCCTCATCACTAATAGGGGGTTGTATCCCCTTTTCCTTGACGATAGACTCTGGCATATTGCCAGTCATGAAGGCTTCTTCTCCGATCTCCTTGGCTTGCTTGCCGGTGATGCGATTGGTATCGAGCAGGTCGAGCAAGTTTGCAGCGGCGGCGGGAGTAAGCGGGTTGTCCTGGACGGGGATGGCATGCGCCTTGAGCAAGCGCGCGACATCATTCAGCACCAGGTTGCTGGCTGCTTTGGCTCTGGCGTTACGGTCCGTCGTGGGAGATGCCGCTACCACCTGCTCAAAGTAGTCACCCAACGCTTTATCTTCGGTGAGGACGTTGGCATCTTGTGCGGAAAGTCCATAGTCGCGCATATAACGAGCGCGGCGCGCATCGGGCAGTTCTGGCAGGAGCGCGCGCAATTCCTCGACCCAGGCCGGGTCGATCAGCAGTGGCGGGAGATCAGGCTCCGGGAAGTAGCGATAGTCGTGCGCCTGTTCTTTGCTGCGCTGCGGTACAGTGATGCCCTTTGTCTCAACCCAGCCGCGCGTCTCTTGCGAGATCGTTTGTCCAGCGCGTAACAGGTCGATTTGCCGCTGCGCTTCGTATGCAAGGGCGCGTTCGACCGAGCGGAAGCTATTCATGTTTTTGATCTCGGTCTTGACACCCAGTTTCTGTTCTCCCCGCGGGCGCACAGAGATGTTGGCATCGCAGCGCAGGCTGCCCTCTTCCATGCGACCGGATGAAACGCCGAGGTAGATGAGGATTTCACGCAACTTTTGCATGTACAGGCGCGCTTCAAGCGGGCTACGCATATCGGGTTCGCTGACGATCTCCATGAGCGGCGTGCCGGAGCGGTTGACGTCGATCAGGCTGTATCCATCACGATGCAGGAGGCGCGCGGTATCTTCCTCGAGGTGGACGCGGGTGATGCCAACGCGCCGGATCTGCCCGTTATGCTCGATGCTGAGATAGCCGTCTTTACTGAGAGGGATGTCGTACTGCGAAATTTGGTAGCCCTTCATCAAGTCGGGATAGGGGTAGTTCTTGCGGTCAAATTTGGAGTACGCGGGAATGGTGCAGTTGAGCGCGAGGGCCGTCATGATAGTGTAGTTGACGGCTGCCTGGTTAATTACGGGTAATACACCTGGCATGCCCATACATACCGGGCAGACGTGGGTGTTAGGCGCAGCATAGGCATAATCGGTGCTGCACGAGCAGAACATTTTGCTTTTGGTTAAAAGTTGCGAGTGCACTTCAAGGCCGATGACGATTTCAAAGTCGGTGGCAATACTGGTTTCTGCCGTAGTCATTTTTTCCTAACCTCATCTATCGCTAAACAGGTATAGCTTTATTACGCTTTTCCGTTAGTCTAGCGCGTTGGGAGGTTTTCGTCAATGGGACAATGCCAGGGCGACCTCCCAGGACTGCCAGGGCGACCGCGAGGGTCGCCCGTACAATACACGGGGACGTGGAAAACAGGCAACTTGGTATTGTACGGGCGACCCTCGCGGTCGCCCTGGCAGTCCTGGCAATCATTCACAGGCCTGGGAATCGGTCTTCAGGCATGAATCATACCTTCGACGATAGCCTTAACCCCCTCGGGCCCACGCAAGTGCAGCCAGATTGACCCTTGCTCCGGCTCGAAGACCAGTGCAAAGGTGAAAAAGTGGCAGCACGCTCGCTCAAAGGTGATGAATTGCAGCAGTGTGTTGGCCCAGGTGTCATCTCCTGGAAAACGGAGAGCATAGCCATCTGCCAATTCGTCTACCTGCTGCACATGCTTGAAAAGGTCCTTGACCTCTGCTGATCGCGTCACAAGCTCTGACTCGGTCAGAGTGCAGGCGAGTGGTGTCTCATTCGAGTATAGTTCTACGTCCTGTTTCATGTTTTAACGCCTTTCTTTCTTGCTTTGACGCACACACCTTGCGCACGTCTGAATTCAAGTGTACTATTTAAAGTGGACTTTAAGTCAAGAGGAGACAAAAAACTCATGGAAGAACTTACCATTGGCGAGGTGGCAAAGAGGGCGGGCATACGAGCATCGGCCATTCGCTACTACGAAAGCGTCGACGTTTTACCAGCGCCGAGCCGGATCAACGGACGCCGACGCTACGATGCTCGTGTGCTCGAGCGACTGGCCGTCATTCAAATAGCGCAACAGGCGGGCTTCACGGTAGCTGAGATACGGACTTTATTCAACGGGTTCGCGGCAGAAACCCCTGCCTCGGCTCGATGGGAGATACTCGCCCTGCAGAAACTGGTCGAAGTGGACGCCGTAATTCGCCGCGCCCAGGCGATGAAGCGAGTGCTGGAGGAAGAACTGCTGCGCTGCCGTTGTCTCACACTCGATGAGTGTGCTCGCTGCATACTTGAAGAGGGAGAAAGCGATAAACTGTTTTTCTAAAAAGGTCGGCGTTTATCAATGCCTCGTTTGAGCAAGCCAAGCAGGGCTATGGTGCCAAACCAGAGGGCAACGAGTGCCCAGGATCGTTTCTCATTCATGTTGTTCATGTTGTTTAACCTTTCGTTTCGTATGCAGGAACGCTGCTTCTATTATAACAAAATCTTTTCGTACTTAGCTGTTCTCTCTATTCTTCCTGACAAACGTCAGCACTTGCTCATACCTTGAAATTCACGAAATGGAGCGATACTCTGGTTCTCTGATGCCATCCTTAAGCTCTGCCAGATATCTGATTGTTCCTCAATAAGTCCAATACTCGTAATGTCTTCTTACCATCCTCTGGCGAATAGAGCAAGGTTGTTCGCTCCTGTATGCAATCGGTAAAATGCTGCACCATCAACTGATAGGGGTCGGCAGGGGTAAATGTACGCTGCTCGTAGACTGATCCGCGCTGTATCATCAACGAAGTTGTGTCCTCTTTCCACGCGGTGAAGGTCTGGGGCGCTGTTATAGCGGCGTTGGCGCCAACAACCTCGATGACCTGGTGTTCGGCGGCGGCGAAGCTGCATTGGATGTGCGCTGATAGATTGTCCCCAAATTCTAATACAGCGCTGGTACTCATATCTATAGCATTCTGGCTATAGGAAAATACTGAGGAAATAGATCGAGGTTCGGAACCGGAGAGCCAGCGGGCAGCGTTGACGCAGTAGCTGCCGATGTCGAGGAGGGCGCCGCCACCGAACTCTGGGAAGGCGCGATAATTGGTGGGGGCGTTGAATGGGAAGGAGAACGCGGTATGGATGAAACGCAGTTCTCCGGCTTCGCCCGCGTCGAGCATACGTTTTAAGGCTTGCATGCGTGGGTGAAAGCGATACATGACGGCTTCCATGAGTAGGACCTTCGCTTGCTGGCAGGCGAGGATCATGGCTTCGCATTCGGCGGCGCTCATGGCGAGGGGTTTTTCGCATAAGACATGTTTACCGGCCTGGGCAGCGCGGATGGTCCACTCGCGGTGGAGATGATTGGGCAAGGCGATATAGACAACCTGCACGCCGGGATCATTCAGGAGGGCCTGGTAGTCGTGGTAAACATGTTCGATGGCGAATTGTGAGGCAGTGGATGTAGCACGCAGCTCGTCACGACTGGCTATGGCCAGCACATGAGAATCGGGTGTATGCTGGATGGCCGGTATGACGGCGCGATTGGCAATGAAGCCAGCGCCGAGGACGCCCCAGTTACACGGCATAGCTTGCTCCTGAACAGTTGTTTTCTGCGTTTAGTATAGATGCATGGTATTAGGAGGGTCAAGTCCTGGCTTCGCACAACCAGTGAACCTTACCCAATATCTCTACAAAGTTGGCAATTTACGTAAAATACTGTATACTGTGTTTCAATCAGGAGCGACTGATAGCAAAGGCGGCCTCACGGGTCGCCTCTACAGTTTTTTCCTTGAAGGATCAAGCGGAGCGTTCAGGAAGAGGCGCGTTTGAGCGGGTAGGAGAACTAACATTTATGTCTCTCATTAACATGGCGAAACGAGAAATCAATTGTAAGATCGTCTATTATGGTATTGGTTTGTGCGGAAAGACGACTAATCTGCACTATATACACCAGGCGGTCAACCCCCGAGATGTAGGTGATATGGTTTCTATTGACACGGAGACCGAGCGTACCTTGTATTTCGATCTTCTTCCGTTGGAACTGGGGAAGGTTCACGGCTTTCAGATCCGCTTTCAGCTTTACACGGTTCCAGGACAGGTACTGTACCAGCAGACTCGTATTTCCGTGCTGAAGGGAGCGGATTGTGTGATCTTCGTAGCCGACTCGCAGGCCAGTAAGCTGCAGGAGAATATTGAAAGCTGGAACGAGCTACAGGATCAACTCAAGCGTATGAACAAGGATATCACCGATTTTCCCCTGGTCATGCAGTGGAATAAGCGGGACTTACAGGATATCTTGCCGGTCTCGGCATTAGAACAGTACCTGAACCCGTATCGCTTTCCGAGCTTTGAGTCGGTTGCGCTGACCGGCAAAGGGGTGATTGAGAGCCTGCGAGTAGGTATCAATTCCACACTTCGGCGCCTGGAAAGAATTTAAGCAGGCGCGTTTTTTCATTCTACTGTCCTCGATCAAAACTGGGGAAATATATTCCGATGCACGCGAAGGTACATCGATAGAAGTGTCGGCAGGCCAGCATCCACTAGCTGCTCTGCAAAGAGGAATTGCATGGATACCATAAAAGTCATCGTTGTTGACGAGCAGCCCTTGTTCCGCCAGGGTATTTGCTCCACACTCGAAAAAATGGGGAACTGTGAGATTATTGGTAAATCTACAGATGCGCTGGAGATTCTTGAGCTAGCGCGCACAGGCAATCCTGACGTGGCCTTGATTGATGCCGGTCTGACGGCAGCCGATCCCCTGGAGATAGCCAGGCAGATGCGCCACCTCGCCCCACAGGTCGCGATTATGATCCTTACGCCATCAGAAGACGAGGAGCGCCTGTTTCAATCGATCAAGGTGGGAGCCGCCGCCTACTACACGCGCAATATCACGCCGGAAGAACTGACCGACGCTGTACGGCGGGTCAGTCACGGAGAATATTTAATCAATGACGATGTGCTCTCAAAGCCTCAACTGGCGAGCCGCGTGCTCAAGTCGTTCCGCGAACTGGCGGTCGAAGAGGAAGAAGTGGCGACGAAAGACCTCTACTCTCCGCTCTCAAGCCGCGAAGTGGAGATTCTTGACTATATCGCGCGAGGAAATAGTAACAAGGAAATTGCGAAATCGCTGAGAATTAGCGACCAGACGGTCAAGAACCACATTACCTCGATTCTCAAGAAGCTTTCGGTGAATGACCGTACCGCGGCTGTGGTGCACGCGCTGCGTCATGGTTGGATTAAGATGCACGACAGTTAAGCTCATCAGACCCAGACTGCCAGCAGTTCTTTGCCGCTAGTTGCATCCAGAAAGACATAGAGGTCGTGATGGCTTTGCGGAAATGGTGTAGGGTCTACAGCAGGGTCGGTGGATTGCAGCGGGATTTGTTGATAGTAGATCATCCAGGCGGGTCTATTGGTCATG
>VBHV01000431.1 GCA_005881995.1 Chloroflexota bacterium
AATGAGGAGGGAGCATCAGATAAGCGTGCATAGAACATATGATATGATGGATCGCTCACAATTCTTGCATATGCTGAGGGAAAATCCTGTGTTTTCATAATGGTTCGCACTTCAGTATAGGCAAGGTTATCCATCAAGGTTAATTGCGCATCTAAAATGATGCCAAGCAGTCCATATCCACCTACGGCCGCTTGAAAAAGCTCATCATTTTCTTGCCTACTCAATGTTCTAATACTGCCATCCGCGAGCATCAGGCGTAGCGATTGTATGGTTGATGCTATTCCGCCAATCCGATGATCCAGACCATGTGCATTTACGGAGATAGTCCCGCCAACAGTAGGCAGATCAAAAGACTGCATCGCTTCAATAGAGAGGGTGTAGGGGTTTAAGTATTCAAGAATATGATGCCATATTGCTCCGCTTTGTACCGTCAGTATTTTGCTTTTGGCATCAACGGACATCTGATTAAAGCCGCGCATATCCAGGACCAGCGTATCTGTCGCAAACTCCTGGCTTCCCATACTGTGCTTTGCCCCGGCAATTGAAACGGTAAGCTTTTGCTGTCTAGCAAATTGAAGTGCGTTCCTCAGGTCATCCTCAGATTTTATCTGTAAAATGCCATAAATCGAAGTTCTATTGACTCCGGTGACATCATTGATTGTTCCGCCAAGTTGCGAAAAAGGCAGTTGCGCCGGGGCTTCATTCAATGGTTTGCTTTCGTGGTGGATTGGAGGAAAGAAATCTTTCTCAGTTGTTGGATCTGAAGAGAGGTAATATATTTTTCTGATGCCTAGAATCACCAATATCAAAGCTATGACTAGCAAAATAATCAACACTGGCATATGTTCCGAAACTCCTGTTTATCCGTACAATTTAGTTAAAGAGTACGCTGAATTGGCCTGGGTAGCCGAGTGACTGGTTACTAGTACGGAGTACATAGTAACATTACCGTTCGACAGAGTCAATCATGGTGGAGCTTACCTGGCCAGAGCCGTTAGTTCACCTGCGCAGTTTTTTCTTATGTATTTCAAATGGCGAACGGGACGTGCTATACTCTTGACGAGGTAGAGATTGAACGGGCACTAGCCATGTTACCTCGATACATGGTGAGGATATGGTTTTTGATATTCTGATCTTCAGTGTAATTTTCTGGTCAGGATTACATCTTGTGAGCCGCGACCCGCGCAACCTTCGCTTGCTTTTGGCAGGGTTGAGCCTGGTTTCTTATGCTTTGGGTCTGGGAAGCAGTATTTTGAGTTCTTACGTTTCTGCACCTGCTCTCGCAGTGATGATAGCTCGGCTATGCTGGATACTCTTTACTGCTCCCGCTCCTGTCGTACCCGTTCCTCTGATCAGTTGGTGAACCCCAGGGCGACCGCAAGGGTCTCCACCTCACTTCCGCTCCGCCCCCGCCCTTACAAAGACTACGAAAGGTTCACCAGCAGTATCAAAAGTGTGCCAGAGCCGTTTTATTCTTCAATCAACACTATCAGCATTTAAACAGGGCGTTGTTGTGATTGTGGTTTCACCACCGTGTTATAGTAGTCACACAAATCGGTGAGCACACATTTGTTACAGCGTGGTTTGTCAAACACACAGACTCGTTGCCCAAGTCGCAGCAAGCCTTTATGAAAGTTATAAATGACGCGAGCATCTTGCGGGAGGAGGGCCTGCAAGAGATCATGGGCAGCATCGGGTGTCACTTTTTTTCCAATAAGCCCGATGCGCATCGATGTCCTATGAACGTGTACATCAACTGGTAATATGGGTAACCTACAGCTAAACAGAA
>VBHV01000133.1 GCA_005881995.1 Chloroflexota bacterium
CGCTCCCTACTGCCACCTTGTTCCCTCACCTATGAGATCTGGATGCCTAGACGCTCCAGGAGGCTCTGGCTCAGCTCTGCCCGATATTTGATGGGCATCTTCTCGGGACCATGGGAGTCTGAACCGGAACTGGTCAGTAAACCGTGCATTTTAGCATATTCCCGGTACATGGCGATCTGTTCTGGCGTGTGAGCAGGATAATAGACCTCCAGGCCATCAATGGGAACTTGCCTTCGGAGCTCATCGAGCAACTGGCCATCATAGCAGGTATATCCTTCACCCCGTCCAGGATGAGCAATGAGACACACTGCCCCACTGCGATGAGCTGCATCCACCACCGTCGCAAGATCATTGGTGGCCCACGAGAAACCAGCCTCTGTGATCAATGTTCCGGCAGAGGGTTCTCCGGTTCCGTAGCCCAGTCTTTTTAAGAGGGCCACCAGTGCATGGGGTTGTTGCGCACTCGGTTGGGCCAGCAGGGCATCCAGTTCGTGCACATTCGGAAAGGAGATGCCGAGCTTGCCCAGGTTCTCGCAGACCTGCCTGGTGTTCTCTCGCTGGCGATGCGCAATAGCTTGTGCCAGCTCTCCCAACTCGTTCTTTTCTGGATCAAACCCATAGCAGAGCACATCGGTCAGCTCACCGCTCCATGAGGTACTCATTTCCACCGCGGCCAGGAGGGGGAGCTGTTTCTCCGCCGCCAACTGTTGCAGCACCGCGGCGGTATCCACCCGATCATGGTCGGTGATCGCCACCAGGCCAAACTGTTCACGCACCAGGGAGTCGATCAGTTGTTCGGGCGTCCAGGTGCCATCACTGAAGGTGGTATGCAGTTGCAGATCAATCGCCGCATCAGGAGCCAGCACGAGATGACGAGTCGATGCTTCCATAATCTTCTCCTTCCAGAGCATTCTCCTCTCCACTCGACGGAGATCGAACAGCGTAGGTGACAATTCCGGCATTCCTTTCAAGTATCTCATCAGTAATAGTGTTCTCTCAGTAACGGTTGGCTCTCGATCCCACCACTTCATCTCTCCGATACAGATCTATCAGTCATAGATACAGTAATCTCTGCCCAAGCTGGCCTGTCAACCTCGTTGTGCATCCCGTGGGTCCATCCACTCCCATCCCCACACCAGGAAAAACGCCGGTATGGGGGAGCGGGGCTTGCTGAAATGTAGTGATGCCCCTGGTGGGCATCAGGCGTGTAGGCCGCTCCCAACTTACGGTATCCCTTGCACATACGACGTTTCCTCTTCACCAAGATCCTCAAAATTGCGCGTGTAGAGCCGTGCATAGAGGCCGTTGAGGGCCAGCAGTTCCGCGTGTGTGCCACGCTCGACGATGTGACCATCGTTCAGCACCAGAATTTGATCGGCGCGCTCGACCGTCGTCAGCCGGTGAGCGACGACGAGCGTGGTTCGTTCCCGCATCAGCCGTTCGAGGGCATCCTGTACCAGCGCTTCCGACTCGTTATCGAGCGAGGCCGTCGCCTCGTCCAGCAGCAGAATGCGAGGGTTATGCAGCAGGGCGCGGGCGATAGCGATGCGCTGGCGTTGTCCCGCCGATAGTTTCACACCTCGTTCGCCAACCAGGGACTGCAGGCCATCCGGCAACTGCTCGATGAAGCCCCATGCATTCGCTGCTTCAGCCGCCGCTCGTACCTCCTCGTCCCTGGCGTCCAATCGTCCATAGCGAATATTCTCGGCTATCGAATCGCCAAAGAGCGTGGGTTCTTGAGGAACGATCGCTACCTGGGAGCGCAAAGATTGAGGTGTTACCGTGCGAATATCATAGCCATCGACACGAATTGTTCCCGCGTCGATCTCGTACAGCCTCATCAATAGGTTCAAGGTGGTGGTTTTGCCCGCCCCGCTTGGCCCAACCAGCGCGACGACCTGCCCTGGAAGCACTTCGAACGTCATGCCCTGCAAAACAGGCCGCGCCGACGCCCGCGTCATTGCTACCGCGCCATTTGTGCTTGTCAGAGAGCCTGGATAGGAGAACGACACAGAGTCGAAGGAGACGTGCCCTGCAACAGGCGGCAATTCAAGTACACCGGTTTGTGTGCCGCTTACGTCAACCGGCTCATCCAGCAATTCGAAGACACGCTCCGCCGCTCCGAGCGCGGCCTGCAATTGCGAGTAGAGATTGCTGAGGGCTACCAGCGGGCCAACCAGCATGAACAGGTAAAACAGGAAGGCGACGAGGTCTCCAATGGTCAGCCGTCCAGACAGCACCTCGTGTCCGCCAAACCAGAGGATGGTCACTACCGCGAAAAAGCCAATAAGCTCGTTGATGGGCCCCAGCAGCGATTGCGAGACGGCGCGTTGTAAAGCCTGCTGCAGCGAATGGCTCATGCGCGTGCTGAAGCGTTCATACTCGTAGTCCTCGCGCGCGAAGGCTTTGACCACGCGCTGCGCGGACAGCGCCTCTTCCAGCACGATACCCGCTTCACCCAACCCCTCCTGTACGCCTCGCGTTCTCTTGCGAATGCGCCGCCCCAGCAGCGATGAACTGATAGCAGCCACGGGCGCAACAACAACAATCACCAGTGTAATGCGCCAGTTAATCAAAAGGGCGATGACGACGCTGCCGATGAGCGTGAGAATCTGGGAGACGATGGGCAGGATATTTCCGGTAAGCGACCCCTGCAACAACGTAATGTCGTTGGTGATGCGGCTCATCAGTTCCCCTGTGCGGCGCGCATCGAAGAAGCTCAACGACAGGCGCTGTAAATGGCGAAAAAGCAGTGTGCGTAGATCAAATGAGAGACGCTCGCCAAAGGAGACGACCAGGTAGTTTTGCACCGCACCTATACCCGCCTGGAGAATGAAGACGACCAGCAGCGCAATCACCACGATATTGAGCAAATTCCCATTATGTCGCGCTAAAACGGTGTTGAGCAGGGAGCGAATAACCAGTGGGTAGACCAGGCTCAGCCCATCGGTCAAAACCAGTAAAATAGCCGATACGACTAATTGCCGGCGATAGGGACGCAAAAGCGCCGCAACGCGCGCTAGTGAAACCTTTCGTTTACGATCCTTCACCTCCGCTCCACCAGCTTCCCCGGAAGATGCCCGCTGCTTTTCCGATGCCCCTGGCATTGCTGACCCTTTCTCTATTCAGGAAGAAGGTTAACCCATCATACGGCATATACGAGCCAACGAGAGAAAAGTTTTTTACTGCGTCAATGTATCTTATTTTGTCCCAATTTATCTCACAATATTTCATTATATATCAAGTACCATATTCCTATATATTGACTAAACATAAAGTAATACGAGATACTTTGTGCAATCTCTAACACGGCTATCGTCCGTCTTGCTTATTGCGGAGCAGAAAAGGAGAATATATCGTGCGTCCTACTATCAGCTTATTTGTTCGTGTCGGCCTGTTACTTGCAGTTGTATTGGCAACCGGGTCACTGGTAACCTGTGAGATTCACTCAAGAGCCAGCGCAGCAACGATTTCACCGGTACTTACTTATAAGTATAATACCTCGCGTACCGGGCAAAACTCTAACGAGACCATCCTCAATACCAGCAACGTCAATGCCACGCAATTTGGTCGGCGGGTCTCCTACCCGGTTGATGGCCAGGTGTATGCTGAACCGCTTTTTATGCCTGGATTGACCATTAATGGACATACCCACAATGTCGTCTTCGTCGAAACGGAACACGATAGCGTCTACGCCTTCGACGCCGATCAAAAAAGCGCTATCGCCCCTCTTTGGCATAAAAGCTTTCTTATCAATGGCGCAAAAACCGTTTCCAGCAGTGATGTAAACTGTAGCGATATTTCCCCGCAATATGGCATCACCGGCACGCCCGTGACTGATCCCGCGTCGGCAACCCTGTATGTAGTAGCCTACACAAACGAAAATGGTACGCTTATCTTCCGCCTGCACGCGCTCAATATCACTACAGGACAGGATAAGGTCACTCCTGTAGTCATTACCGCTTCTGTAAAAGGTACAGGTGATGGCAGTGTCAACGGTGTGATCACCTTTAACCCGGTACACCAGCTCCAGCGCGGCGCGCTCCTGCTCCTAAACGGCACTATCTATATCTCCTTTGGCTCCCACTGCGACCTCTTCCCCTTTCATAGCTGGATGCTTGCCTACAATAGTTCTACGCTCCATCATAGCGCGACCTACAACGATTCGCGCAACGGCTCAAATTCTGGCATCTGGGAAGCCGGAAACGGGCCTGCGACTGATACCTCTGGCAACATTTTCCTTGCAACCGGCAATGGTAAATTCGACCTCAACTCAGGTGGAGCTGATGCAGGTGATACCATGCTCAAATTGAGCACAACAAATGGAGCGATAACCAGGGCTGGTTACTTTACTCCATTCAATCAGTCGTGCCTGAATCCTAAAGATTTCGATCTCGGATCGGGCGGTGTAATGCTGCTGCCTAACACAAACGAACTGGTTCAGGCGGGCAAAGAGGGTCGTATCTACGTCGTCAATCGCACCAACATGGGGAAATATACTGTGGACCCCAACCTGCAGTGCGGCACCTCTGAAGAAAACCGCACTGACATCGATAACATCGTGCAAGAATTGGCGCCCGGTACTATTGGAGGCATGTGGAGTTCCCCGGCTTACTGGAACGGCCCCAATGGAAGCTACGTCTACTTCTCAGGATCAGGAGACAACACCAAAGCCTTTAAGTTGACCAACGGCAAGCTTTCCACCTCTCCAACCTCCCACACACCCGAAACCTCCGGCTTCCCAGGAGCCAACCCGGTCATTAGCAGCAACGGCACCACCGCGGGTACCGGCATCCTGTGGGAGGTCGATTCCTCCAAAACTCTGCGCGCCTACAACGCAGCCAACCTGGCAACCAGGCTCTTCTCAGGCAGCGTTCCAAGCTACGTGAAGTTTAGTGTGCCAACCGTCGCTAACGGCAGAGTATTTGTAGGCACGCAGGGCACGCTTGAGATCTATGGTTTGCTGAATTGATCAAAATTTGAACTCATGCGCCCTGGTAGGCATCTGCCGGGGCGCACTATTTTGTCTCGCCGGAGGATGCGGAACGGCGAAACACAAATCGCAGGCCACCCGTTGCCCCCACCTCGCCCCCTGTGCCGAACAGCATCAACGTGCCTTTCCCCGAAATTTCGGCATGCACCTCGAGTTCCTCAAACTGGAATCTGCCTACTTTCTGCGGCGTATTCTCCAAAAGCGCGCCCATCTGCCCAATGAATAGGTTGACGTTTTCCGCCAGCCATTCGACTTTGAGCGGCTTCACCTGTTTTCCTCCTCCCCTCGTTACCACCGGCTCGCCGGTGACAACCCACATCGTATCTTTTTCCAACTGTTCTTCGTCCATAGTTTCCTCCTTCTATTTTGCTATGCGAATGGATGGAGATGAATACAGCGCGTAACCCAGCCCTAAAGGATTGATTTCGCTTTCCCAGAAATGCCTACGCACAGCTAAAAGGGCCTCCCCTATTGGTCTCTTTTGCAACAGCTCCTCGTACAGCTTTTCTATGAAAGCCGCCGCGAACCAATCCGGCACGTGAAACTCGGTAGCCAGTACACCTCTCGCGCCGTGTTTCCAGAAGAGAACTGCCCAGTTTGGGCTGTGAAGTGGACTGATTGTGCCGCTGCGGCAGGCATTCAGCAGCACCAGCGGTCTATGCTCGATCTCAAACTCCTGCACCTCAAAGTCTTCCATCGTAATCGAAAAATCGTTTGAAACCAGCAGGTAAGACTCGCTTAGCGGGTCCTGCTCAAAAGCATGACATGCCATATGTACAATTTGTAGCTCTTCGCGCAAAAAATTCCCGAAATCTTCCAGTTCTTTCTCACGTTTCTTGATATCCATCGAGTGCAAACAGGAAAGATAAATTTGTTGTTGTTGTTCCAGTTTCTGCAGAGCCGGTATCTCTCTCTTCGCCACGTGCATGAGTTCGTTGTATGCCACTACCCCCACACGAGGACGTGAGGGAATGAGAGAAGGCGCAAAATCCCCTGGTCGAGCTTCTCGAATCAAGGTTCGTGAAATGATATACTGCATGCCCCAGAAACCCGTCACCTCAACCTGGGCGCCTAAAGGCCCATCATAAAGCAATTCCCAGGGTATGAAGAAATCCTCCGATGTCACCTGAATGACTGCATCCCTCTCCAACGCCTCGTGCACGACATCTCTTGGCGTCCCCTTCGCGAATATTTTCTTAAAAGCAAAATTTCCCTTTTGAGCGAGCCTTGAAAGCGCTTCAACTCGTTCTGCTGCATCAGCATTATCCGCTTCAAAATAGCCGGATACCTGTTCAATTGCTCGTTGAAGTTCTGCATTGAGTTCTTTGATATCCTCCGGCGTCAATTGAATAGAGAAGGAATACCAGTCTGAAAAGTCCGTCTGGATATATGCCTGGTAGGCCCGGCCATAGCGCTGAATACGAATCTGTACGTTGACTGAAAATTTATTCGCAAGCGGCAAACCGACTGTTTGTTGGAGCGGCATACGATTACACCTCCGACGAGACAGGTACATGCTGTGATTGCTCGACAGCATCAAACTCAAAGTGCATCGTCCTGAGCCAGCGTCGCTCATGATAGAAATCAATCACAAGCAAACTTTTCCCCGGCGCTACCACTTGAAACCTGAATGTAGCAAGTTGCGGCTCTACATCGTCTGGCCGGTAGAGCAGCCTCCTGTGCCAGTTTGTAATTAGTTCGATATTTTCACTCTCGTGCAGCAGAATATCAAAGGTGATTGGCTCAGTCACGTTCTCTACAGCCAGTTCGAATGGCTCACCCCAAAAATCGTCCGGCTTGTTCCGTGCGATGCCTGCCTGGAGCGTATACATCTTGCCAACGAACGCTATGTCCCCTTCGTCTAGCATCACATTCGCGATCGCGAACAAGGATAATTCGGTCTTTTCTGCCTGCGGTCTCACTGAGCCAGGGGGACTTGCGGGAGAAGACCTCGCACTCGCAGGCTCTTGCTGGGCCTGGACATCGCTCCTTTCCACAGATCGCGTACCGTATTCTTCATTAGGGGCCGCCGTTTCGTCAGCGCGTGTGCGGTAAGGCATCGCGGCAGCGTTTGAGGCACTCACCGTCATGGTGGGCATGCTTTCGATATCTACCGATGATGAAGCAGGCTCCTGGAAGATCAATTCATGCTCGCCTATACCAATATGGTCGCCATCCTGCAGCACACGGGTAGAGCCCTCATCCAGTCGTTGCGCGTTGACGAAGGTGCCATTGGCGCTGCGCTCGTCACGGATGGAATACCGATCGTCCTCGTAAAGAACAGTAGCATGATGGCGCGACGTCAGCTTGTCTTTTGAGAGCAGAATATCACTGTTTGGCGCACGACCAATGTTCATCTCTAATTTATCCAGGGTATAGTCCTGCAAAACTTCTCCCGTACCCGCACGCAGGATGAGATGGGCGGAGTTCTCGATTTTGTTCCTCTCCGTCGAGGCAGGGACTTCAGCTCCTTCATAGGTCATCTTGCTCTTGCCCATACGTATAGTATCACCCGTCTTCAGCAAGTACGGGGTTTGAGAAGGTATCCGTTGTTCATTGACATACGTGCCATTCATGCTGTCAAAGTCAATGATGCTATAACCCTGCCCCGCCGGCCGGATCTCGGCCTGGCGCCGCGAAACTTCCCGATCTCTTATAACAAGCCCATTCCCCTCGACTCGTCCGATAGTCAGGGCTTTTGCTCCCAACGTCTTGCGCCCAAATGAGCCTGAAAGTATCGCTTCCTTAATCGGCAGCGTTGCCGGTAGCACCGCCGAGGAAGCTAAATGAGCCTCTCGCAGCGCATTGGCAAAAGTTTCTACGCTGTCGAAACGCTGCACCGGGTCTTTGGCAAGGGCAATCATTACTACCTGCTCAACCGCTGGCGGAATGCCAGGAACCTTTTCACGCAAGAATGGAGGAGGAGTAGAGATATGCTGGTAAGCCATATCCATAAAAGAGCCTTGAAAGGGAGGTTTGCCACTCAACCATTCATAAACAACTATCCCCAACGAGTATTGATCGCTCGCCGGACGAGGTTTTCCATGGATTTGTTCGGGTGCCATGTATGCAGCACTACCAGCCACCGGGCCTGTTATAGTTGGAGAGCTTATGCTGGGAGCCGACACTGCAATACCAAAATCACTTAATAGGATTTCGTTGTTCGGCCCTATCAACATATTCTCTGGCTTGACATCACGGTGAATAATCTTCTGGGCATGGGCATAATCCAATGCACTGGCGACCTGCCTGACATAAGGAATAATGGTATCCAATGGCAATTGTGTACCTTTAGGATGGCGCTGGCGCAAGGTGCCATTGGGAGCAAACTCCTCAACAATAAAAGCTGTATCTCCCTCCAGGCCAATCTCCAGAATTTGCACAATATTGGGATGCGTCAAAAGCGCCTGGGCCCGCACTTCATCAAGAAAAATTTCTGCATCCTCCCCTCGCCCTGGCAGCCTGATAGCAACTTGCTTTCGAGAGCGGGTATCCTCGCCCAGGTAAACGCTGCTAAAGCCGCCCTGGCCTAGTTGACGGATGAGGCGATAATTACCGATTTGTTGACCCACGCGGTCAGCCACAGTAGTCCCCTTTCGGTATATACAATAAACCGGGTCAATGAGCGCCTTTTCCTTCTACATGAGCTAGCCCAATTATAGTATCCTTATCCATTTGTTGTTCGTCCATAGTTTCCTGCTATTTTGCTATGCGGATGGATGGTGATGAATAGAGCGCGTAAGCCAGGCCAAGTGGGTTTGCCTTACCTGTCCAAAAGTGACGGCGTGTTTCAATCAAAGCTTCACC
>VBHV01000349.1 GCA_005881995.1 Chloroflexota bacterium
GGGACCGAGCGAGGATCGCGGCACCTTCATTGCCAGGCTCAAGGGAGATGGGTCGGCGCCCCCGCTTCTGTTGATGTCTCATACCGATGTCGTCGCAGTCGAACCGGAGAAGTGGACGCACGATCCATTCTCAGGCGATATCGCCGATGGTTTTATTTACGGGCGCGGCGCGCTTGATATGAAGCAGATGGTAACAATGGAGGCTATGACCATGCTGCTTCTCAATCGAAGCGGTGTGCGACTCAAACGCGACGTTATCTACATGGCCGCAGCCGACGAGGAGTGCGGTGGACACTACGGCGCGGGCTGGGTCGTGAAGCATCGTCCAGAGCTGATTCAAGCCGAGTACGCCCTCAATGAGGGTGGTGGAAGTGGCCAGGTGATCAACGATCGCCGCTACTACCCCGTGCAGACGGCAGAGAAAGGCACGGTCCGCTTCCGTATTCGCACCTTCGGTAGGCCCGGACATGGCTCGGTACCTCATAATGAAAACGCCATTCTCAAACTTGCGACCATCCTGGCAAAGTTCACTCCCAATCTCCTGCCTGTCCATTTTACCGCTACCCTGCGCGGCTATATCGCCGGTATCGCCGCTACCCAGCCCGCCGGCATTGCCCAGGCCTTGCATGCAGTACTTACCGGCGAGGCAACCGCCGATGCAGCCATTGATCGCCTGCCTGTCGAAGAGACGCTCAAACAGCGTATTCATGCCATGCTGCGTAACACCGTGACCCCAACCGTCCTCAAAGCTGGCTCGCAGATCAATGTAATCCCTTCAGAGGCCGAGGCCTTAGTAGACGGGCGTCACCTGCCCGGCTGGACACCCGAAATGTTCCTGGAAGAATTACGCGCGGTCATCGGTAACGAGGCGGACATCGAGTTCATAGACCCTTCGACGCCGCTGGAGGCCGACCTGCAATCGCCACTCTTCGACACGATCAAAGCGGCCCTGAAAGTGCATGATCCAGAAGCAACGGCTATCCCTTTCTTGCTGACAGGTGGAACCGATGCGAAAGCAGTGACCCAACTGGGCACAAAGGTCTATGGCTTCGTACCCGGCCTTTACGTGGGAGAAGGGGAGGGAAGGCGTGTGCATAGCCACGATGAGCGTGTCAGCCTTCGTTCGCTCCAGTGGGGAGTGCATGTGTTGTACGAGGTGGTAGAAAGATTCGCCAGAGCTGATCAACATCCGTAGGGGCGAGAGCGGACGATGAGGGGCTGGGAGGGCCTTTAGGGCATAGATTCCAGAAAATAGGGGCAGGCTGCCGCCAAGGCACTGCACCCCTTGGCGGTGAAGCATGCTCCAGGCGCCTGCCTTGCCCAAAGCAGCTCATCGTGCGAAGCCGGGTCCCTGCTCGGGGCACACGAAGGCCTCTCAGCTGACCACACCCGTTTGCTGACTTGAGACGCGTGTTGTGAACTCCGAGCGCCTGGTCGTCGCCTTCCCCTCCTTTCAGCTCAGTAAACAGGCATAGCCTGCGCTGGTGAGTCCCTTTGGTCCCCATGTCGGTGGCGACGGCGAGGGGTGCCGCTGGTGGGGGCCTTTGCGACCCGCTTGGCCCGCATCATGCGGATACTTAGCCGGTCGGGTCAGCACCACCTCGGGTGGCAGTGGCTGGATCTGCTCGGCTCGCACCAATGGTCCCTGCACCCGCGTGCGGCTGGAGGGACGAATGAGGCCCAGTTGACGGCCACGTTGCACACAGATGGCAAGCGCATCCTGCCCCCCGACCAGTGGCTGCGGGAGGTACTTCACCAGCAAGGGCAACGACACCTCAAAGGGCTCGCGCCTCCGCCCGGCAGGCGATTTCCAGTCGTACCGCTTGCAACAGTTGGGCCAAGATCAGGCAAGCCCACACTTGCACCAGGATGATCGAGACCTTGCTACTCCACCACAGATGCAAACCTAAGTGCTCTTTGAGCGCCAAAAACGCCAACTCAATATCGAAGCTTCGTGCATACAGCCGCGCGATCTCCTGGATGGACAAGACGGTGGGATCCAGCACGTTGGTCAGATAGGTCAGCGTCAAGGCGCCGACCCGAAAGCGCACCAGGCGGACGGCCTGGCCTGCTTGGGCCTGGTAGTTGCCCAACCACACCACCCCATCGAAGATGTCTTCGCAGGCATAGTAGGTGTGCAGCACCGTGTAACTGGTCTTCTCGCGCAGGCGGCACACAAACCACAACTTGCGTCGGCTCAACTCATCGAGCCACTCAAAGCTGAAATAGCCCAAATCGAAGAGCAGTAAGGTGCCCTGCGCCAGGCCTTTGAGCATCGCCTTGGCATGCACTTTGCAGTTTTGCACCACCTCGGGCACGTAGTCGATGCGTCGCCACAACTGCAGACGCACATCGTAGAGCCCGGCCAGTTTGCCCGGCAGCAACTCCACTGCCCCTTTCTTCAGGTAACGCAAGATCGGCAGCTTGCGGGCCACCGGGTCCAAGGTCGTTTCGTCCAAGGCCAGCACATCCGTGGCAAAGCTGGCCAAGGGGTACCACGCTTGCTGCTCGACCAGCGGCCTCAACCAGGCCGCTAACATGGCGGTGATCTGCGCGAAGAATTGCTCCAACCAGGCGGTCCCCTCCTGCTCCACGCGGTCATAGAGCGTCTGATCACAGACATCATAGCCATGCAGCACCACATCACGCCACACCTCGAGCACCCCGCGGGCTCCCTGCAACACGCACAACAGCAGGCTACTCCACAGCGCTACTTTGGGCAACTCCAGGGGCCGTCCTGGCCCTTTGGGGTCGGGGCCTGCC